>NZ_ONDD01000003.1:32954-57824 GCF_900316465.1 uncultured Fibrobacter sp.
ATTTCGGCAATCGAAATCTGTTCGAGCGGGACTTCCTTCTTCTGAACAAGATACACCAACAAGTCCATCGGGCCATTGAACGCCCCGATGCGTACTTCGTATTCTTCCTGTTCTTCGACTTCGGTCATGCTTATCGGTTCTTAGTTAGATAGCTTATTCCACGGTCACGCTCTTGGCGAGGTTGCGCGGCTGGTCCACGTCGTTTCCGCGAAGTACGGCGATGTGGTAAGCAAGCAGCTGGAGCGGCACGCATGTCACGATCGGCATGAGCATCGGGATAGTCTTCGGAACCTTGATCAGGTGGTCGGCAATTTCGTCGAGCGGGTGGCAATCTTCGGTGGAGATGGCAATCACCTTACCGCCACGGGCCTTGATTTCGCGCACGTTGCTGATGACCTTGTCAAACAGGGCGTCCTTCGGGGCAATCACCACGACCGGCATATTTTCGTCGATCAAGGCAATGGGACCGTGCTTCATTTCTGCAGCGGGGTAGCCTTCGGCGTGAATATAGCTGATTTCCTTGAGCTTCAAAGCGCCTTCCATGGCGACCGGGTAGTTGAAGTGGCGGCCCAGGTACAAGAAGTTGTTTGCCTTCACGTACTTGTTGGCGATGCCTGCAATCTGGTCGGAAAGCTTGAGGGTCTGTTCCACAAGTTCCGGGAGTTCCTGCATGGCCTTCACGATGTCGGAGCCTGCTTCAAAAGAAAGTCTGCGCTGGCGGCCAAGCAAAAGGGCAATCATGGCAAGCACAGTCACCTGGCTCGTGAACGCCTTGGTCGATGCCACGCCGATTTCGGGGCCTGCGTGCAGGTAAACGCCGCCGTCGCTGGTGCGGGCGATGGTGGAACCCACGCCGTTACAAATGGCAAGAGCGGTGGCACCCTTCTGCTGGGCTTCCTTGAGGGCGGCAAGTGTATCGGCGGTTTCGCCGGACTGGCTAATGGCGAGAACGAGCGTACCCGGCTTGATAATCGGGTTACGGTAGCGGAATTCCGAAGCGTATTCCACTTCGACCGGGACGCCGGCCAAGTCTTCAATCATGTATTCGCCGACCATACCGGCATAGTAGCTGGTACCGCAGGCGGTAATGATGATACGGTTGATGTTGCGGAGTTCCTTGATGTTGGTGTCGAGGCCTGCAAGCTTGGCATTGCCTTCGGCGTACAGCAGGCGGCCGCGCATGGTGTTGCGGAGCACTTCGGGCTGTTCAAAAATTTCCTTGAGCATGAAGTGGGCAAAACCGCCCTTCGCAATGGCGTCGGCATCGAATTCCACGTCTTGCACTTCGTGCTGTACCGGCTGGCTGTGCGTGTTCAACAGGTTGTAGCCGTCTTCCTTGATTTCAACGATGTCGTTATCGTCGAGGTAAACGACCTTCTGCGTGTGCATGATGATTGCAGAAACGTCGGATGCCAAGTAGAATTCGTTCTGGCCGATACCCAGAATAAGCGGGCTACCGCGGCGGGCACCGATCATGGTGCCGGGTTCATCCTTGCAAATCACGGCAAGGCCAAAGGTGCCTTCAATCTTGGAAATGGCCTTGAGAACGGCTTCCTTGAGGTTGCCCTTGTAATAGCGGGCAATCAAGTGGGCGACAACTTCGGTGTCGGTTTCGGACTTGAATTCAACGCCTTCGGACTGGAGTTTCTTCTTCAAAATGGCATAGTTTTCGATAATGCCGTTATGGACAATCGAAATCTTGCCGTCAAAACTCTGGTGGGGGTGAGCGTTCTGTTCGGTCGGAGCGCCATGGGTGGCCCAACGGGTGTGGGCAATGCCGACATGGCCGTGGAGAGGCTTTGTCTTGAGCTTGTCTTCGAGGGCTGCAATCTTGCCGGAAGCACGGACCGTTTCAATATTTCCGTCTTCAATCAGGGCAACGCCCGAGCTGTCGTAGCCGCGGTATTCCAACTTTTTAAGACCGCCGACCAAGATAGGTAGAGCTTCGTTTTGGCCGATATATCCGACAATTCCGCACATATAATAAATATCCTTCTTTTGTTAACGAAACGCAATATACCAATTTCTTTTGGTAAAAATGGGTTACATATGGTCTTTTGCCGTAAGATTTTGTTATTTTTCGTTTGTCAAACATAAAAGAGGATAAAATGAACAAAAAACTCATTATTGCTGCGGGTGCTCTCGCATTTGCTCTGACTGGTTGTGATCAGCTGTGCCAGGGTCCCAAGACCAAGACTGCTTTGGTGACCGATAAGGATAAGTACAGCTATGCTCTCGGTGCCCATTTCGGTAACCAGGCTCGTTTCCAGTTGGTAACCCGCGACTCTATCGATCTCGACCTCGATCTCTTCATTCAGGCTTTCAAGGAACGCTATAACGAAGATTCTGCTCATTTCTTGATGAACGATTCCATCATCTTCCAGACCTTGACCGACCTTTCTCAGGCCCGTCAGGCTGAAAAGAACAAGAAGGACAGCCTCGCTGCCGAAGCCAACAAGGCTGCTAGCGAAGCATTCCTCGCCAAGAACAAGACTGCCGAAGGCGTCGTGACCACCGAATCTGGCCTCCAGTACAAGGTGATTACCGAAGGTACGGGTGCAACTCCGGCCGATGGCGACATCGTGAAGGTTCACTACACCGGTACGCTCCTCGACGGCACCAAGTTTGACAGCTCTGTCGACCGTGGCGAACCGCTTGAATTCCCGATCGGCGCCGTGATTCCGGGTTGGACCGAAATGCTCAAGCTCATGAAGGTGGGCGGCAAGGTTACCGCTTGGATCCCGAGCGACCTCGCATACGGTCCGCGTGGCCGTGGCCCGCAGATTCCGGGTAACAGCGCTCTCGTGTTCGAAATGGAATTGATCGATACTCATGCTGCTGATGCTCCGGCAACTGAAGCCCCGAAGGCCGAAGCTCCGAAGGCTGAAAAGAAGGCTGCTGTTAAGGCTGCCGCTCCGAAGGCTGAAAAGAAGGCCGAAGCTGCTAAGCCCGCTGCCGAAGCCCCGAAGGCTGAAGCTAAGCCTGCCGAAGCTGCCAAGCCCGCTGCTGCCGAAGCCCCGAAGGCCGAAGCTAAGCCTGCTGAAGCTGCAAAGCCGGCTGCTCCTGCTGCCGCACCTGCCGCTGCCCCGGCTGCCGCTCCTGCCGCCGCTCCGGCTGCACCTGCTGCAAAGTAATCGGTTCTGTCACCGTAATTTACGAAAGGTCCCCGCGATACTCGCGGGGCTTTTTGTCTATGTAAGCAATGTAGAACGCCTATTTTGGTCTGTATGGTTGCTTTTGGCGTGCTTCAAATTCCGCGTTTCTTATTCTATATTTGGCTCATTACCATTTTGAGGTTTTCGTGAAATTTATTTTGTCGATTGCGTTGTCTGCGTTTTTTGCATTTTCGCTACTTGGCTGTAACGAAGAAAAGAAAATTCAAGGTCTGAAAGATGAAGGCGACCGCCTACGCGCGCAAATCGATTCCCTCACGAATGAAATTGAACAGGCGCAATTGCAACCCGGCAACTGGATTGTGCATAATGATACCGTCCGTGCAGGCGATGGCCTTTTCCAGGTGCTTGTCCGCATGCAGATTAATGAAAAGGAACGCGGCAAGATTGTGCTTGCTCTTCAGGATAGTGCCGAACTTTCCAAACTTCGTGTGGGTCAGGTCTTTTACGCCGCCATCGACTCTTCGGGTAGTGTCCAGCGATTCCGTTATGCCCCGAATCCGGCGAACATTCACATGCTCAGCCGTACTGAAAATGGTTACGTCTATAGTTTGATTCAAAAGCCGGTAAAGCGCAGACAGTCCATTTTCGAAGGCGCGTTGACCGAAGGCAGCACCTTGAACGGCACGCTCTTCAAGGTTGGTATTCCCGGTCGCATGGTAGGCATTGTGAGTGGTGTGCTTCAGTGCAAGGTGGCTTTCCCGTTGGCTCGCGCTGGTGACAAGTTCCGCATTTTGCTCGAAGAAACTTTCTATCAGGATTCTATCTGGATTGATGGCCGAGTCGTTTATGCCGAATTCGATGGCCGCATTGTGGGCCACCACGAAGCCTTCCGTTACCAAGATCCGGACCCGAAAAGTTCCTTTAACGCCCACTATACCGAAAAGGGCGAAGCGCTCGTGTTCGACGGCCTGCGTTACCCGCTCGACCGCCTGCATATTACAAGCCCCTTTGGTAGCCGCATTCACCCCATTACGGGCCAGCGCAAAATGCATGCCGGCATTGACTACGGTAGCCCCACGGGCACGCCGGTTTACGCCGTCGCCGAAGGTGTTGTGACAGTTTCGGGCTTTGATCCGTACAGCGGCAACAAGATTGCCATTCGCCACCGCGACCGTTCCGAAAGTTGGTACATGCACCTTTCTGTTCGCGGCGTCAAGGTGGGTTCCAAGGTGGCTGCTCGCCAGTGCATTGGCCGCGTAGGTTCCACGGGCCGAAGCACCGGCCCGCACCTGCATCTGGGTTTCAAGAACGAAAAGGGCAAATGGATCAATCCGGCATCCAAGACCATGATTGCTGCCCCCAAGCTCGAAGGGCAGCGGCTTGCTCGCCTCAAGGAACAGGTGGCCGAGATCCGCAAACAAATAGAGGCGACTCTCGCCGCCCCTGCCGTAAAAGCAAACGACACCACCGATGTGATGGTGCGTATGCGTAGCTTGTAATTATTTCGCGATTTTATATCTCAGCTTCAGGTCTTTGGCTGTCGGAATTCTGCCAGAGGCTTCGTGCTCGTGTTCCTTAGAGAAGTGGTTGAGCTTTTGCGTGCCGTAACCTGCGGAACGAATGTATGTTGCTTCTTTGGCGATTTCCACGGCCTTGGCCATCTGTGCGTCCGGATCGTCGATTTCAAAGTCCGGCACAATTCCCAAGTCGTGGTAGCTTTCCCAGTTCTTGTCGAAACCTTGCAGTGCCGTCACTAGGGCGAGACCTTCTCCGACATCGGTCTGGATTACGAGTTGTCCGATTCCCTTTCCGTAGGTCAGCTGGCCCACGACCGGAACTTTGCGGTTTGCCGTCAGTGCCGAAAGCATGGTTTCGGCGCAGCTTGCAGAGCCCGTGTCAGCCATAAAGACATAGTAGCGGTTCTTGCCAATGCCGTCGTGTTCTGCGGTAACGGTAAGGGTGTCGAATATCTGGAAATACTTCATGCCTCGTCCATTGGCAATGGAATCGACCGTGGCTTCGATATCGATTACGACGGTGTCTCCTGCAGAAAGCAGTTCAGCGGCCATGTTGGCGCACTGTTCGGTTTCGCCACCGGGGTTGTCGCGCAAGTCGATAATCGTGGAGGTGGCGCCTTCGGTCTTTTTGAGAGCCGCCACGAATTCGCCATAGGAACCGCTGTCGCTAATCGAGGTTACGACAAATTCCTTAATCTGGATTACTGGAATGGAGTCTTGGTAAGTGAGCTTGACGGAGGGTTCGTTGAACTCGTCTACAGTCACGTTGAGGCTAATCGGTTCCGAGTTGCGCGTGACAACGATGTTGATGACATCGCCTTTGTTGCCGGTGCACATGTTTTCGAAATTGTTTGCCGAGGTAATGTTAAGGCCATCTACCTGGGTAACGATATCTCCGACCTTCAAGCCGGCTTTTTGTGCCGGAGAACCCGGATAAATTTCGGTTATAAGCAAGTAGCGAGATGCGGAATCTTGCACTTCTTCAACTTCGGCACCGATGCCTACGATAGATTCAGATTCCAAAATGCTGGAATAAATCTGGTCTGCGACAAGGGGGTCGAAATAACGGGTGAAGGGGTCTGCCATCTGGTTGTACATGTAGCATACGTCGTAATAGTCAACAGAACAGTAACCCTTGGTGCGGCTGTCTTGGCTTGTTCCCTTATTCAAGTAAACCTTGTAGTCGTCGGCCAGTTCGTTACGCATGTGGGCGTAAATGTAGAACAGGTCGAGCATTTCATAATTGAAATAAAGTTCGGCTTCGTATTCGTTATTGATGTGTTCCATTTCGGGGAACAAGTCGGCCGCAATGTCACGTTCGTCAGACGAACTGCTGGTGGTTTGCGAACAAGCCGAAAATAAAAATGGTATAGCGCCAAAAATGGCGAGTGTCTTTTTCAGGTCCATCTATTCTTCTCCTTCTATAATAGCGCCGCCCAAGTCCTTGTAACGGCGTAAAATCTGTGGCTCGTTTGCATCGGAATCGGTTGCACTCTTTTTAAAGGCTGTCTTTTGTGAGCCCGTTTTGCCGTATTTGCTTTCGAGTGCGTCAAAGCCGCATTGGAGCGATGCTTCGGAACAAGGGTAGTTGGGAATGATTCCCTTTTTGTGGTAGGAATTTCCTTTGGGCGTCAGGAACTCCAGATTCGTAATGAGCGAAAGTCCTCCGGCCATTGTCTTCCAAGTGCTTTGGCCGATTCCCTTGCCGTAGGAGACTGTTCCTGCGATGGGAATGTTTGCGCCTTCTTGGAGAGCTACCGCAAAGATTTCGGCACAGCTTGCGCTTCCGCCATTCACGAGTGCCACGAATTTCTTTTTTTCGCCTGCGTCGCCCGGCTTGGCAACTACAGTCACCTTGTTGTAAAGGGGGGTGCCGTCGCCTGCAAAGCTTCGCCAGGAGCGGGTTGAAATATTGCCCTTCTCCATGAACAAGTCTGCCATCGCGGTGCAATGGTTTACATGGCCGCCCGGGTTCCCTCGCAAGTCAATGAGCCGGGGAGCCGTCGAGTTCCTGGTCGATTCCAGGTAAGTCGTAAGTTCGCCAAGCGTACCGTTTTTCTTGTCAACCGTGTTCAGCTTGAATCCGGTAATGGTGATGATTTCGATTCCGTCCAAGGTGTCGACAAATACGGTCGGGGCATAAACGTCTTCTTTAATCAGTTCGTATGTGGCGGTGTCGCCCGCGTAACTAACCGTGATTGAAATTTCCTTGTTGTGCGTCAGGACCGAGTCGTAGATATTGAATGCGCGGTCGCCCGTAATTTCGACGCCGTTGACATTTAGAATGTTTCCGTAGCGGGGGATGCCTGCCCGTCCGGCAGGGCTTTCGGGATACACGCGATAAATGACGAGCGGATGCTCCATCTGATTAAACTGCGAATATTCCATGCCTACGTCGCCCGGTACAATACTTGTATTAATGTGCGAAATGGCGGCTTCGCTTTTTGACGGCGGAATGTAACGGGTATACGGATCGGATAACTTGTTGTATAGTTCGTTTACCGAATCGCCCTGTTCATCCAGCAGGGGCAGTTCGTCTTCAAACAAGTATGTCTTTTGCAAAAGCCAGTAGTTGTAGGTATATTCAGTCGGCGCCGGCGTAGAATCCACCGGCTCGAAAAAATCGCTACAGGCAGTGAGGAAGAAAAATAAAATGAGGAATGCGTGATGTATAATGCGTGATGAGCAACGGGCGTTTATCCCTGTTGTCATTTCACATTTCACATTACTCATTATTCATCCTCCCAACACTCTAATCACAGCCGACTTCTACAGTCTATGCTACTGATCGATGCTCAGGCCCTTCTTGTCCAAAAGCACGCGGGGGATTCCGCCTTCGAGCGGGTTTTCCACCACAGAAATGGTTTCGAGGCTTTCGCATTCGGCAAGGCTTTCAGGGAGGGTGGCGAGCTGGTTTGCGTCGAGCACCAGTTCCTTGAGCTTCTTCAGGTTCGAAAATTCCGAGGGAATGGCACCCAGGTTGTTGCCCGACACCATGAGGACTTCCAGGGATTCCAGGTGGCTCAGAGCTGCCGGAATGGAGGTCAGGTCGTTGTTGTCGAGGTAAAGTTTGCGGAGCTTTTTCAGCTTGCCGAGCGTAGCCGGTACTTCGGAAAGCATATTGTCATGAAGGGAGAGCTTGGTAACGTTTGTCCACTTGCCGACTTCGAGGGTCAGATCCAAAAGCTGGTTCTTGGCGATGTTCACCGTCTGGAGCTTTTTGAGATTGCCCACGGAATCCGGAAGTTCGGACAGGCTGTTGTAACCCAGGTACAGGTGTTCCAGGTTAGAAAGGTCGCCGATGGTTTCGGGGAGTTCCATTAAGTCGTTTTCGCTCACGGAGAGCTTTTTCAGTTTCTTGAGCTTGGAAATGTCGTCGGGGAGTTCCACGAGCATATTGCGGTCGAGGATGAGCTCTTCGAGGTCTTCCAATTCGAAAAGTTCCTGAGGAAGGATTCTCAGTTCTTTTTGGGAAAGGTCTAACGAGGTGGCTTTTTCGGCCTTGGCTTTATTAATGATATCTAGCAAATTCATGGGAACATCTCCTATAGTGTAAATCATAGCATTTTTGCCCCGAAAAGATGAATCTTTATTCAAAAAAAGTAAAAAAGTATGATTTTTACACAAATGTTCACTACAAATGGGGGTGCTTTTGAAAAAAAATGAAAAAAATGTATGTTTTTTATCCACAAAGCGGCATTTTGAAACTATTTTTAAGGTGCAAAATACGATATTAAGGGTAAGGTGCCGCATTTGCACCCGACTTTTGCTATTGTAAAGATAACAGAACTGAGGAAAAAATGGAACTAACCAAATCGCAGGAACGCCGTCTAGCATTTGTGGCTAGCCTCTTGAGTCTCAATCCGAACGATCCTACTGACAGAATTAAGGCACTCCGGCATCTAAACCTTGATGAAAACGGCTGCTTCCATGGTTTCCAATATTCCCAAGGCTTTATGGAATTCTTCATCTTCCTCGATGAAGACACTCCGCTCGAAAAGGTCGTTTCTCACCTGAATTCCGACCTCAAACAGCTCCAGATTGCCGTCTTCCGTACCAGCGACCCTCCTAATCCGTTCTTTATGTCGCTCCGCGAAGAAGCTGATCCTTGGGCTGTTAATAAGATTTCTGACGACGAAGAAGAGGAAGATTCCGATTCCCCGGCAAGTCGCCCCTACATGGAAACGCTCGAAATTACGGTGCTCCGTACTCGTGCGACCCGCGACATTACCGACTCCGAACTGGAACGTACCCTCAAGGACATGCGCCGCAAGCTCGGCATCTGGAAGAACGAAGTCAAGGCAAAGCTCGAAATTATTGCCGAACACGACGACTTGACCCGCGACTTCCGCAGCGCCGACGATAAGCTTGAAATCGTGATGGATTCCGATCCGCTCCACCTGACCTCCGATCACGGTGAATTGTTCCTCGGTTTCTGCCCGATTCGTACGATTTTTGACTACCACGTGAACTTGGGTAAGCGCCTCAAGACGAAGCACAATATGGCTATCGTCTCCAGTAACATCCGTACTTACCTCGGTAACCTCACTCACACGAATGCTGCTTTGATCGATGCCTTCCAGACCATGGAACGTAACGACGACCAGAACGTGAACGTGGATGACTTCCCGTTCCTGCACAACGGTATGACCCTTACCGGTGATGACCTGCGCCTCAAGGAACGCGATGGCAAGAAGGTGCTCTATATTGAACGCCCGAAGATTATTAACGGTGCCCAGTCTCTGTTCACCTACGAACAGTACGCCAAGAAGAGCAAGAAGCCGGTGAACCCGCAGGTGCTCGTGAAGGTGGTGGTGCCGTATCCTGGTGCTGACAACTTCCTGAACCAGGTGACCATGGCTAACAACCGTCAGAACCCGGTGTTCAGCTACCATCTGCGTGCTGCTGACGACCTGCAGTTCTTTATTTGGCAGCGTTACCAGGAAGAAGGCTTTACCTACGTTTATAAGGATGGCGTGCGCCTCAAGGCACGTACCCGTAAGCTCGAAGTGCGTATGCGCCCCGAACTTGCCAAGACCCTCTTCATGATGGATGGCAAGCTCAGCGAATGCCGCTCCAGCGACTGCATTTTCGATAAGGAAACCCTGTACCAGCGTTGCTTCGGCGCGTTCGTGCGTGTGTCTCCGGATAAGGAACGCGATTTCGTTCGCAAGACCATCGCCTTCACCAAGGCATGGCAGCTCCTTAGCCGCTTGCCGATCAAGATCCGTCGCGTGACCCCGGGTAAGGGCGTGTCTATCGAAGCTAACGACGATAACCCGCTGACCCGTATCACCTGGAACGGCCGTCTCGAAGACAAGTTTATCTTCCGTAGCGCCGTGAAGGACCTGGTAGTGGCCCTCGCCCTTAAGCATTGGCTCATTTACGGTGATCCGATTCAGGACTTCGAATGGCTGGTTGAAAACGAACTCAACTTCAACGATTCCATCCTCAAGTATGCTTCCAAGATTTACACTGAAGACTTGAAGGGAATCCTGATTTCTGAATTCAAGGATAATCCGGCTTACTACGATACCATCACCACGATCGACAAGGATTCCGGTGAATCCGTGGAACGTCGCCTGTGGAAGGGCTTTGCCAATACCGCAACTTACGACAAGATGATGGATCTTCTGTGCAAGAAGAACCGCACCTGGGAAAAGTGCCGCGGCGGTATCGAAGTATTCCTTTAATTGGCTTCTTAAAATCTTTGTAAGACTCCGTATTACACGGAGTCTTATTTTTTATGCGACCAAAGAAATATGAGAACTCCAAAAGGAAAAGTAAGTCTTTGGTCGCCCTTCGTCTCAACAATAAGCTAATGCTTATTGCTTCGACTCGGCAAAATGTAAGATGATGTACGACATTGTTTTTGCGTGAGAATTAGGTCTTAGAAAAAGTGCAAAAAGTCGTGACTGGATTAACACGATTTTGAACACTTGTCTGTATATAAAACACTTTGTTCTATTTGATTATATATTTGGGATAGTGAATCAATTAAGGAGGATTTCACTATGAGTTCTAAAAAGATTAACCTCAGAAAATCTCTTGCATTTGCAACTGTATCGACCTCCTTGGCGATGGTTGCGTGCGATTTTAGTGCCGATACAACCGTTCAGGCTTCGGACAGTCAGGTACCCGGCCCGTCGGCAGAATTGCCGGAAGGTGCTTTTTTCCAGGTGAATACGCTGGAAGATCTGCCGAACTGTACGCAGAGCCGTGAAGGCAAATCGGCCTACGTGAACATTAACAACTCTGTTTATCTCTGCTCCAATGAACGTTGGACTAAGGCAAACGTGAGCATTGATCCGATTGTTCCCCCGGAAGAAAGTTCTTCGAGCAGCGAAGAAATTTTCCCGGAAACATCAAGTAGCGGACTTGAGCCTCCTCCGCCACCTCAGCCGTTTACCACTTGCTTTACCCCTTGGTATGGTGCAAACGGTGATTACAGGATTGACACCGGCTTTGACGACGGCTCCGAAACTTCCGGTTATTGGTTCTCTTATAGCGATGACGCCGATGGCGGCATGTCGACCATTATTTGGCCAGTTGAACTCGGTAACGAGTATGACGCTGATGCCATTGACCCGGTTGTCGATTACTGCGGAGGCCTCTGCGGTACCTATTACTTGAATCGTGGTACCTTGAGCTATGATCCGTTCGTTGGTGTCGGTTTCCATTTGGCTGGCTTCGGTATTGAAAATGGTATGGCCTCGGTGGTCGATGCCTCTAGCATGGGCGGCATTCGCATTACCTATGTGTCCGATGCTGCTGCCGAACTGGAACTTGGCTTGGGCGAATATATGGATAGCATGCTCGGTTACGATCTCCCGACCGTAGCCCTCCCGAAGGCATCTTCCCCGGTCACGAAGGTGTTTACCTGGGCTGATTTCAAGCAGCACGGTTGGGGAAAGAACAAGATTACCGGCGAAGAAGCCGCAAGAACGCTTGCTGTGATCAAGTTCAAGATTCAGGGTAAGACCGGTTCGATCGGTTTCTTCAACATCATGGCTATTGGCCCCTATGATGAATCTTGTTCCATTTATGTTCCGCCGACCCCGCGTTCTTCTTCGAGCTTTGTCCCGCCGGAACCCAAGTCTTCTAGCAGCTACTATGTGCCGTATAATAGCTTTGAAACCTGGTTCGGCTATGAAGGTGTTTACAAGATTGAAACGGGTCTTGACGCCGGTGGAGAAGTTTCGGGTTACTGGTATGAATTCGGCGATGCTATTGATGGCGGTGAATCGAAGATCCTTTGGCCCGTTCCCAAGGGTAACGAATATGCCGATGACGCCATGGACCCGATTATTGATCATTGCGGTGGCGTTTGCGGAACCTACCAGCTTGAACAGGGCACAATGGTCTACAATCCGTTTGTCGGCATAGCCTTTGATATTGCTGGTCCGGTAGATTGGGATGGCCCTGCAATTGCGGCTGACGCATCTAGCATGGGTGGCGTGTGCATAGCCTACACCTCTGACGCTGCTGTGAGCCTCGAAATGGGTCTCTCCGATGATAAGGAAGCTGAACTCGGTTACGATATTCCGTATGCAGCGCTCCCGAAGGCAACTTCCGTTGTGGTGAAGGATATCCCGTGGAGCAACTTCAAACAGGCTGGCTGGGGCAATGGTAAGATTACCGGTGAAGAGGCTGCTACGATGCTGAAGAGCATCCGCTTCAAGATTCAGGGTAAGGATGGTTCTACGGGTAGCTTCAACGTGATATCCGTGGGTGCCTTGGGCGGTGGCTGCTCCGCTAGCTACGTCGCTACTCCTCCTGTCATTTGGATGGATAAAGGTGTGAAAAACTGGTAGTTTTTTAGGAGTTTCCTTACAGAAGCGGCTCCTGGTTGCATAAAGAATTTGCTTCCAGGAGCTTTTTTGTATATATTAATAAGTGCTGAGTGTAAACAGGAGGATTTCAAATGCGTGGGGATAAGCTTCTCAAAAAGGTGTTGCCTTTTACCGCTCTTTCGGCATCGCTTGCCATGGTGGCCTGCGATTTTGGTTCCAGTTCCAAGGAATCCCGAGATGACAATCCGGTGTTGCCGGAAAATTCAATTGGTGACGGTTCTAATCCCGCAGTAGTTGAAACGGCTGAGGACTTGCTGAACTGTACCGCAAGCCGCGAAGGCAATATGGCTAAGGTGCTGAGCGAAAACGCCTTCTACGAGTGCGAGAATGGACGTTGGAGCAAGGTGACTGTTCCTGAGACGACGCCGAAAGACACCTCGTCAAATGATATTTCATCGAGTAGCGATTCGTCAAGTGAAACTTCTCCGAGCGGAAATTCTTCGGCTGGCGAAACCCAGATGTCTAGTTCCTCGACGAATTCGGACGTCTCGTCTATAAGATCGCCGCATTGCTTTGAACCTTGGAATGGTAACGACGGCGTAATCCGTATCATCACAGGCTATGATAACGGTACCGAAACCTCTGGCTACTGGTACACTTATGGTGACGATCCCGATGGGGGAATGTCCGTAATTACATGGCCGGTTGAAATGGACCCTCCTTATTTTGATGACATTGATCCGGTTATTGATCATTGCGGTGGCGTTTGTGGAACATACATGCTCAGCAAGGGAACCCTGACGTATGACCCGTATGTCGGCTTGGGCTTTAACTTGGCAGGGGTCGATGACCCTCAGGGTAATGGGAACCCTGTGCCGGTCGATGCCTCGGCCATGGGTGGAATCATTGTGACCTATACCTCCGATATGCCAATCCGCCTTGAATTGGGACTTGGCGAAGCAAAAGACAAGGAGATTGGTTACGACAATCCGTCTGTTTGGCTTTCGAAAACTACTACTCCGAATTATGCTGCGTTTACGTGGGATAAGTTCAAGCAAAATGGCTGGGGTTCGGTGAAAATTACGGGTGAAGAGGCGTCTAAAATTCTAGTCGCATTTCATTTCGTAATCCAGGGCAAGGACGGCGCGACGGGCGAGTTCAATATTATGAGTGTAGAAGCTTACAATCGTGGGGATTGTGCTGCTTTTGTGCCTCCCGTCTTTTCGTCCAGTTCTAAAGCTATGAGCTCTAGCAGCAGTAAACCTGCTTCTAGTTCCAGCAGTAGCAATGGGGCGTCTGTTGTCGTTAAACCGCATAGCTATTTTGAAACCTGGAACGGTGCCGAAGGTGTCGAACAAATTATTACGGGTTTTGATACGGATATGCAAGATGGGGGCTATTGGTACGAATATAATGATTCCGAAGATGGCGGCAAGTCGTCTATTGCATGGCCGGTGACTCTGGGTAATGAATATGATGAAAAGTCATTTCAGCCGGTAGTCGATGTTTGCGCAGGTGTTTGCGGAACGGTCCAGCTGAACGCGGGTGACTTGGTATATGATCCGTACGTAGGTATTGGCTTTGACTTGGTCGGTCATGATGCAAATGGAAACCTTGTTTTGGCTGATGCCTCCGGCATGGGTGGCATATGCGTTGCATATTATTCGAATTTGCCGATTACGGTTGAAATGAGTCTTGGCGAGGAAAAAGACAAGGAACTTGGGTACGATATTCCGGTTGTCAAAATCCCCAAATCGTCTGCGTACGTTGTAAAGGAAATTCCCTGGAGTAAATTCCAACGGTCCGGTTGGGGAAGCGGCGAGAATGTTACGGGGGACGAGGCTGCCAAGACGCTCGGCTCGCTCAGGTTCAAATTCCAGGGTAAGGATGGCGTTCTGGCTGACTTTAACATCGTATCGGTTGGCCCCTATCTTAATGGCAGCTGTAGCGTGATGCCGTTGCCTGTACTTCCTTAACGGCAAAGCGACTTCCTACAAACTACTTGCATCTTACTTATTTAAACAAAAATATACAAATGGCGTTGACTATCTCGGCGCCATTTTCTAATTTTGGCTACGAAAATCTTACAAGTACAGGAGTTCTTTACATTATGTGGAACGAAAAGTATATCGCCAAGCTGGATAACTACCTGGCCCAGGCCCAGGCAGCTGGTGGCGCTGCTCGTGTTGATAAGCAGCACCAGTCCGGAAAGTGCACTGCCCGCGAACGCATGGAAATGCTGTTCGACGAAGGTACGTTTGTTGAAGTCGGTGCACTCCGCAAGTCAAGCAACCGCGTGCTCAAGGAAAGCAAGGTCGTCTTGGGTGACGGCGTCGTGACCGGTTACGGCAAGGTGAATGGCCGTCTGGTGTTTGCCTCTTCTCAGGACTTTACAGTGGGTGGCGGCTCCTTGGGCCAATGCCACGCCGAAAAGATTTGCCGCGTGATGGACATGGCTGTGGAAGCCGGTGCTCCGTTTGTCGCCATGAACGATAGTGGTGGAGCCCGTATTGACGAAGGCGTGTTCTCGCTCGCTGGTTATAGCGCCATTATGGCCCGCAACGTTTGGGCTTCTGGCGTGATTCCGCAGATTGCCGTGATCATGGGCCCCTGCGCTGGTGGCGCCTGCTATTCTCCGGCTCTCAGCGACTTCATTTTCATGACTCAGAACACGAGCCAGATGTTCCTTACGGGTCCGGCTGTCGTCAAACAGGTGATGGGTGAAAACATCACCGCCGCTGAACTCGGTGGTGCTCCGGTGCACATGGCAAAGTCCGGTGTGGCACACTTCATGTACGAAGACGACAAGAAGTGCCTCGAAGGTGTTCGCAAGCTGCTCAGCTACTTGCCGCAGAGCAACCGCAAGGAATCTGCCGAATGCAACTGCAAGATTGCCGAAGCCGCCAAGAACGATGAAGGCTTCTTCAAGAAGCTGTTCTCCAAGTCCGAATCGAACGAAGTTGCCGCTTCCTTCGACAACAGCGCTTCTATCCAGGATATCGTTCCGGATAACTACAAGCAGGCTTACGATGTAAAGTCCGTGATTGCCGCCTTTGCCGATGCTGACAGCTTCTTTGAAGTGCAGAGCGACTGGGGCAAGAACGTGGTGATCGGTTTTGCTCGCCTGAACGGTGAAGCCATTGGTATCGTGGCTAACCAGCCCAAGGTGCTCGCCGGTTCCTTGGACGTGGACGGTTCCGACAAGGCTGGCCGCTTTGTCCGCTTCTGCGACGCGTTCAACATTCCGCTCTTGGCTCTCGCTGACGTTCCGGGTTACATGCCGGGTTCCAAGCAGGAATACTCGGGCATTATCCGCCATGGTGCAAAGCTTCTTTACGCCTTTGCCGAAGCTACCGTGCCGAAGGTGACGCTCATTCTGCGTAAGGCTTTCGGTGGTGCTTACATTGCCATGAACAGCAAGGACGTGGGTGCCGACTACGTGTTCGCCCTCCCGATTGCCCAGGTGGCTGTGATGGGTGCCGAAGGTGCAGTGGAAATCATCAACAAGAAGGAAATCGCAGCAGCTCCGGATCCGGTGGCAGCTCGCGCCCAGTGCATCGCCAAGTACGAAGAAGAACTGATGAACCCCTACGTTGCCGCCTCCATGGGCGTGGTCGACGAAGTGATTCACCCGGCCGATGTTCGCAAGCGCCTGATTACCGCTTTCGATGCCTTGAAGACCAAGGAACAGAAGCGTCATTGGAAGAAGCACGCGAACATCCCGCTGTAGTTTTATAACCTACGGTGACAAACAAATTAACTTTTGTGAAAACGGCTCGCTCTGCGGGCCGTTTTTTGCTTATGTAGCGAAAGGAAAACCGTCCAAATCGTTGAAAAATTGCTAATTTCGCACAAATTGCGGGAAAAACCCATATTATAGGTGGTTTTGCGGTATGCAAATTCAGTATTTTATGGGGCACCTGTATAGAAGTATATTGTGTTTTTTGAAGGTCTAAAACGCTTGTGGCCGGTGGCGACTGTCGCCCTTGCCGTAGGAATCGCCTGGTCCCAGAGCGATTCTGTTTCGGTTGTGTCTGCAAGCGAAGCCGAAACGTCTGAACCAGACCCGGCAGAGACCGAATGGCAGCCGACTTACCAGTACATATCGCTTCCGCCGTCTGTAACGCCTTTGAACGGCTTGTTGCCGTTTGGTGGCATTGGGTCTTCGCCTACGCTCATGAGTACGAGTAAAGGGCAGGTCTTTAGCCACGATATCGATGTGTCGACCCGTGAAATGGATGTGAGCGAAAAGCGTGTGAACTCCGTTTCTCGCGATACCACCACATTGTGGACTGCACATTACCCTGAACTTGCGGACTACGTGTCGGACATGTACAGCATTGGGCAGAAGAGCCTTTGGCTGAACGACTTGGTCGGTAAGAGCAACGATGGTTACGAGACTCCCGAGACCGGTTCGGTGTTCGACATTACGATTCCGGTGACGATGCCTGCGTGGATGCGCGACTTTGGCTTGGACAAGCCGAAGCTGATGCTCCAGGGTACCATGGACATTCGCTTGAAGGGTTACGGCGAAAAGGACGATGCCGAAGGTAGCACGAACACGAGCCTGTGGCCGAGCCCGACTTTGAACTACACGCCGAACTTCATGGTGAAGGGCAAAATCGGTCCTTATATCACGGTTGAAATCAACAACGTGGAAGAAGGCCTCGGTGCACGTAATCAGGTGCGCGTGGTTTACGAAGAATCTTACAAGGATGAATTTGAAGACTACATTCTGCAGCGCGTAGAAGCCGGTACCACGAACCTCGCTTTGACCGGTACGGAACTTACGGGTTACTCCGAGAACCACCAGGGGCTGTTCGGTATCAAGGCTGACTGGAAGTTGGGTGACTGGCGCCTTACGACGATTGCTTCGCAGGATGGTGGCGACCAGGAAGAATACAGCCTTAAGGCTAGCGAATCGACGACGGAATTCCAGATTCTTGATAAAGGCTTTGTCGCTTACCGCTACTACTTCTTGAACAACGAGGCTAGGAACACCTATATCAAGGAAGTTTCGCTTTCGGGCAGAAAGACTTCGACCTACAAGGCGACTAGCTTGAAGCTTTATAAGCGCAGTGCGACGAATTCCAAGGAAGTCATCGACAATGTGTACGTCAGGTACGTGACGCCGAACGGAAAGACTGTCGTCAAGAAAGTGGAACGCTTGGCCGAAATCAAGAACACCAACAACGACGTGTTCTCTTACGATGAAAAAACGGGCGTGCTCAAGATCAATGGCGTGAACCGCAATACCTTGCTTGCTGCTAGCTGGGCTGAAGACCGCAATGGCAAGACGGCTGTGAAAGAAGGCGATACGATTGCACTTGTCCAGTGGGATGCAACTCTTTCGGAACTCGTGGACATCGACAAGTTGATGTTGCGTAACGTGTATTCGATCGGTATTTCGGATGCAAGTTCTTCGAGCTTTGTGCTGCGCATGAAAAACAAGTCGGGCATTTCAGGTGACTTCCTCAAGAAACTGGGCTTGGTGGATACCACGACGGGAACCCCCTTGGTGAACGACGCTACAATCTTTAAGAAAGACGCTGCCGGTAACTACACGGGCGAAATGTGGCTGCCTTGTAAATCGAGAGATGACGCTGTTTATGCTGGAAAATCCAACAAAGATGAACTGGCTCGCCAGAACTGCTTGGAGCCGTTGCGTAACCTGGATTCTTCCGCAGCAATGGCTCAGCTCTATACGTTGCCGGTCTACAACCTTTCTCGTTATACGAACCGATTCTACTTTGAATCGGTGGGTAAGCGCCGCAGCTCGACTTTGAGCGTTCGCGACCCGAGTTCCAGCTATTCTGTGAGCGGTAGTTCCTGTATGGATATTTCGCCGGGAACCGAAAAGGTGACGGCAGGCTCTACGACACTTATTCGCGGTACCGACTACGAAGTCAACTACGAACTCGGCCAGATTGAACTTTTGAGCGAACGCGCCCTCGACCCGAACAAGGAAATCAAGGTTAGCTACGAATGCGAACCTCTGTTCGAAATAGACAATAAGCTGTTGCTTGGTGCTCGTGCAGAACTCCCGCTTGACTTGTATGGCATGGGTGCAGGTTCTGTGTTCGGCATTACCGCTTTGTACAAGAGCCAGAGTACGACGGCCAAGACTCCGACGCTTGGCAACGAACCGTATTCCAGCGTGCTGTGGGGTATGAACCTCCGCTTGCAGGATACTGTGCCTGCCCTCACGGAACTGGTGAACTTGATTCCGGGCATTAACACGACTGCTCAGTCCAGTTGGCGTTACGAAGCTGAATTTGCCGCTAGCCGCCACAATGCGAACACGAGTGATGATCAGGCCGCCTTGGTTGAAGATTTTGAATCGACCACATCTGGCCTTACGTATCCGCTGTCTAGACTTTCATGGTACCATGCATCGCCTCCGGGCGGTATCGAATCGAATGCTTCTACCTATATCAAGAGCCAGGACTACCGTCACCAAGGTGAATTCATTTGGCACAGCAACAATACGGAACTGTACAAGAATATTTATCCGGCGGTGGGTAACTCCGATGTCGATAACCAGCACTTGACCGTGCTCAAGATGACCCTCAGGGCTAACGATAATCTGTCGGGTAATTCCTGGGGTGGTATCATGCGCCCGAACAGCAGCTATTACCAAGACTTGAGCGACATGAGGTATATCGAAGTCGTGGCGCGCGGTAATGTGGGTTCCATTTACCTTGACCTTGGTTTGATCAGTGAAGACCTTTCGATTAACGGTGATGCGCCGAACGGATACTACGATGGTGAAAACGACCTGGGTACAACAACGGCTTTGCATGACAAGGGTCTTGATAACAGGACCGGTTCCGAAGAAGAGCGCATTGAATGGATTTGCCAAGGCGAAGAATGTAAGATCAAGCAGCGTCACAATACGACGAATACGGATGCTTCTACAACCGATATCGCCCGCGATAACTATGACGACGATTTGGACGATGAAAGCGATCCGCCGGTAAATATTAACGGTACCGAAAAGAACTCGGGTGAACGTACCTACGATACCGAAGATATTAACAAGAACGGTTCTTTGGATAAAGACATTAGCTTTGTCCGTTACCGCATCGACTTGTCCGACACGACGGCTCAACTTGAAAAGCTGAAAAACGGCTGGCGCAAGTGGCGCATTTACCTGGACCAGTACGATACCATTGTTTCGCAGACGGGTAGCGATTACCGGACGATTCTTTCGGAAGCCCAGTACAGCAGACTTTGGCTGGGTAAACTGAATAACGGTGTGGCCGAAGCCAAGGTGCAGATTGTGCAACTTGCCGTGGTCGGTAACGCTTGGGAAGAACGTACGGTCGCTGACTTCTATAAGACCACTTCGTCGGAACATTCGCAGATTGCCGAAGTGAACGGTCTCGAAATGAAGGTGAGCGAAAATGTCGCCTCGAGGGACAATACCTACATCAGCGTTTCGACCATCAACAACCGCGAAGATTCGAACAAGTATCACAAGTCGCCCAATACGCGTACCGAACGCGATTCCGATTCTAACGCTCCGCTCAAGGAAACGGCCCTCGTGCTGGATTACCACGATATGAGCCCGGGCCAGGAAGTGGGCGTGACCCGTATTTTTGAAACGGACGTGAAGGATCTTTCTAGCTACCGTTCTCTCAAGATGGAAATCCATTATGCCGATAGCTCGGGATCTGAAAATGTACCGGTTCGCTTTGCAATCCAGTTCGGTGAAGGTTCGCTTGAAGGTTCGAACGATTACTACGAATGGAGTTTCCGCCCGGTCAACTATAACTGCAACAAGGGCAAGGAACGCGAACAGGATTGCCATGAACGCAACTGGCTTGACAACGCCTTTGCCATGGACTTGGTCGACTTTACAAACTTGAAACGTGGCCGCCGTCCGCCTTACATGAATGCGGTCGAAAAAGATCTGGGTGGCGAACGCGAAGAAAAGTTGCGCTTGGTGGGTAATCCCTCGATTACCAGCATTGACTGGATGCGCTTTGTGATTATTGCCGATTCCAATGCTTCGGCAGAAGATATTAAGGGTACGTTCTGGATTGATGACTTGCGCCTTTCGGATATGGATACCGAATGGGGCTATGCCGCCCGTACGAGCGGTCAGGTCAACTTTGCTGACTTTATTTCGCTTTCAGGCGCAATCCGTTACCAGGATGGTAACTTTGCAACGCTTTCGACGTCGAATGGTTCGCCCAAGCCCAAGGCTTCTGTCGCAGCCTCCCAGCTCGATGTAGCGGGCGACTTCACCATGAACTTGAACAAGTTCTTGAATGACAGCTCCGGCTTCCATATTCCGCTTTCTTTGGGTTACCATAGTTCTACCAAGCGCCCCTACATGAAGCCGACTGACGACATGATTCTTGAACGCAGCAGCTTTGTGGACTTGACGGGCGACATGTTCCAGAACAAGCTGGAAGTCGGTTCGAACAAGGAAGAACAGAAATTGCGTGACGAAGCGGAGTCGAAGGGCTATCAGTCTTACGTTCGCGAAAAGTCGTTCGGCATTAGCTACCGTAAGGATTATCACGCTCACGATACCAAACTCGGTGAAGTGATGTCGCAGATCTTCTTGGATCGTCCGGCAATCAGCTATTCTTACAATGAATCCGAAGGCAAGGCGACGACCTCGGCAGACTCGAGCTATTCTTACCACACGGTGCTTGAATATAAGTTGGGTACGTTCAGCATGTTCAAGTTCAGACCACTTGAAGGCTTGTCCAAGTACGAATGGCTTAAGCCTTTGTCCAAGTCGGAATTTGAACCGTGGCCGCAGACTTTCGACCTTACTGTGTTTGACTTGAGCTACATCCGCTATGTGAACCAGAGCCGCGATCCGGATTTTGTGGAACCGCAAGTCGACAAGATTGTGACTTACACGACGGAACTGAATCACAAGTTGAATATGCGTTGGAACATTTTCTCGTTCCTTACCACAAGCTATTCCTTGAACATCAAGCGTGATATGTACGGTGGCGGTGACCGCGAAGCATTCGTGAAGAAGAACTTCTTTACCTCGCGTGACGGTGGCCTGTTTGCTAACGAATACATCTTTGACTACGACCATACCGATAAGCGCGTGTATATTTCGGGCGATAGTGTGGTCGCTATTCCTTACGATACGATCCCGAAGGTTGCCGAAAACGGTGACACGCTCGCTATTGACATGCAGAATCCGGATTCCTACGAAATCCGCTACGATTCGACCACGTTCTACAAGGTGGATAGCGTTGGAAGCAAGACGTATGGTAAGTCTTACGGTATTCTGCGTAACGAACGTTCTCGTTCTCAGCAGTTCAAGATTGGCTTTAACCCGAGACTGATTCCGTTCTTGCCGTTTAGCACGAACTTCAGTTCTGACTTTAACCAGCAAAAGACGATACCCGACGACTTTGACTTTATGGACGAAACGTCGATCGAGAAAAACTACTGGACGATTTCGCAGACGAACCGCTTTGAATTTGCTCCGTCTTTGAAGGTGCTTGAATTGGCACGTGCATTCGGTAAAGAAAATCCGGTGGCAACTGCCTTCGACAAGGTCAAGTGGCGTGAAGTCCGCTTTAACTGGACTGCAAGTACCAACACGGTGGGTGAAAACTTTACTTTGGCCCAGTTGTACGAAGACCAGGGCGTGACTCCGCTGCAGTATTACCTGTATGGGCTTGGCCTTGGTAATGGCTATCGCAATCGCGGATTCTATAACATTGTCACTGGTGATATGGGACTTGACCATCGCGACGATTACCAGCGCTTTGCCCAGTACAGAAACCGCCATGTCGATACGCTTGTGTATCAAGGCAACTTTAGACATTCCGTGTCTCGTCAGTTCCAGATTGGTTCTGGTATTACGCTCCCGATTTGGGATATCGGCGTGACGGGCGATTTGCAGTGGAAGGAAGACTTCTCGCAGGCTCGTGAATACCCGATGTATATCGATACCACGACGGTATGGCCGAAGATCGGTATCGGTATTACGGTCCCGAACTTCGCGCAGCGAGTTTCGTTCTTGAACAGCTTCCGCAGCGTGTCGACGTTCCATCGCTTCGATTACTCTTACACGACTACGGTTCACCCGTTCCAGAGTGCTGAAGATTCCTGGTCGCACAGCATTAACTTCAACCCGCTTATCCGTATTACGTTCTTGCTGCAGAACAACATGCGCATCGAAAACAGCGTGCGTATGAAGATTGAAGATACGGATAGACGCCCGAAGGAAGAAGTCATTGGCGTTACGAGCTGGCCGGATTCTACGGCACATGGCCGCGATACTTCGGACTACTTCTGGGATATTCCGTGGATTCATACATCGCTGTATAACGACTTCATGTTCAACATTGGCGATGACTTTACCATCACGTACCCGCTGAAGCTTGACAAGGCTGTGAAGTTCTTCAAGTGGTTCTTCAAGTTCAAGAATTCCATTGACCTCAAGTTCACTGCCGGTTACGACTACAAGAAGACGATCCGTAAGGAATACGATCCGGTCGATGGTTACGACAAGTGGAACAAGGATAGTGGCACGGATGGAGTGTTCAAACAGTGGCACTTTGAAAACCCCTTGTATGACGATAGACCCGATAGGGTTTATAACCCGAAGCTGGAACTGACTGACAGAACGGTGCCGTCTCGTACGCATGAATGGTTTGTTCGCCCGAGTGCTGGTTACCAGTTCAACAAGATTGCGTCGATGAGCAGTTACATTGAATACCGCCAGATTCACGAAAAGCTGGATGACGAAACTCCGCACTTGCGCCAGATTCTGCAATTTGAAATTGCACTCATGCTGAGGTTTGATTAGTGACTAGAGTCGCTGTCGGGATGAGCGGGGGAGTGGATTCGTCGGTGGCGGCGCTCTTGCTCTTGGAACAGGGTTACGACGTTTTCGGAGTAACGCTCCGCGTGCTGCCGCCTCTGGCGAATAATGGTGCGAATCCCTATGATCCCGAAAAAGACGAAAGTGTTCTGCGCGCCCGCGCGGTCGCGAAAAAGCTTGGTATAGAGCATTATGTGGCCGTGTGTGACGACGCATTCACGGAACGCGTGCTTAAACGCTGTCACGGGGATTTTGCGGGGGCGCGTACCCCGAATCCTTGCTGCTATTGCAATCGCTACATCAAGTTCGGCTGGATGCTTGACTTTGCATTGGAGCACGGCGCAGACTTCCTGTCGACGGGGCACTATGTGAACGTGAAGGAGGTCGGTGGCGTGCGCAGGCTTTTCAAGGGACGCGATGCCGCGAAGGACCAGAGTTACTTCTTGTTCGGTGTGCCTGATTCCGCCATGGCGCGCGTAATGACCCCGCTCGGGGGCATGGAAAAGCCCGAGGTTCGCGCGATGGCGGCAAAGCATGGCTTTGAAAATGCGAGCGCCAGCGACAGCCAGGATATTTGCTTTGACATTTACGGCGACGACTATACCGCCTTTTTGCAGGAACGTTTTGGCGCGATGACACGCCCGGGTCGCTTTGTTGATGAAAGTGGCAAGGTGTGGAATACGCATGACGGCTTTCACAAGTACACGGTGGGGCAACGCAAGGGCCTTGGCGTTGCGCTGGGCGTTCCTGCATTCGTGCAAAGCGTGAATCCGGAAACGGGCGATATTCTGGTGACCGCCGACAAGTCGGCCGTCTCAGCAAGCGAAGTTCGCATCGAAAACTGTGTGTGGCACGGCGTGAACCCTGCAACGGGTAACGCTTATGCTGCAGGCGATACTTTTGAATGCTTAGGCATGGTGCGTTACCGCCAACGCCCGACCCGTTGCATGGTCAAGATTCTAGAAGACGGCTGCGCACTCGCCAGTTTTGAACAATCCCAATTTGCAGTCACCCCTGGCCAGTGCGCCGTATTCTACGACGGCGATATGGTGATTGGCGGCGGCTGGATTGTACGTTAGTTTTTTTTGCAGGTGTGGACATTCTTTGTGATGAATGTCAACACCTTGAAATTAAAAATATCCATTTAAGGTCTTATTTGTATATCTTTAGGTGGAGCGCCCGAAAAAAGGGTGTTTGAGGAGTATTATGAAAAAATTTGGTTTTGTGGCTCTAAGTGGAGCTCTTTTGTTGGGTGGTGCGGCTTTCGCTGCACCGGGACTTACCGTGAGTGGCACGGATCTTATGTACAACGGCAAGAAGATTTTCTTCTCGGGTACGAACCTCGCCTGGAGTGACTACAACTCCGACGTGGGCGATTCCCCCCTGAACGAAAACGCTTGGCGCAAGGCTGTCGAAGGCACGCGCGCTGCGGGTGGTAACGCCATTCGCTGGTGGCTCTTCAACAACATGAGCCAAAGTCCCGAAATCGATCAGAGCACTCATCTGGTTTCGGGCCTCAAGGCAAATACCATCGCCAACATGAAAAAGGCCTTGGACATTGCCGAAGAATACGGCGTGATGGTTTCGATGTGCCTTTTCAGTCACAACTTGATGGAACCGAATCAGTG
>NZ_ONDD01000003.1:57863-196986 GCF_900316465.1 uncultured Fibrobacter sp.
AAAACTGTTTGAAGACGAAGGCACGTCGGCTTTCATTACGAATGTACTCGTTCCTGTCGTGAAGGCTATCGGTAACCACAACGCACTCATGACCTGGGAAGTGTTCAACGAACCCGAAGGCATGACAAGTGTAGGCTGGACCACCAAGAAACTCGACAAGGCTGTGCTGCAGAAGTTCACGAACAAGATTGCTGCGGCAATCCATACCACAAACCCGGAACTGCTCGTTTCTACGGGTAGCGTGAATATCCAGTATCAGAGCTGGTGGAACGATTCCGAACTCATTGCTGCCGGTGGCGAAGCGAACGGTACGCTCGACTTTTTTCAGACGCATTACTATCCGTACTACCAGAACGATGCCGTGTCTCCGTTCGTGAATACGGCAGCCCAGATGGCGACGACGTACAAGTACGACAACAAGCCCATGATTATCGGCGAATTCCCGGCAAGCGGCTGGAAGGGCAATACCTATACCGCAAGCATGGCTGCCAAGACCCAGATTTCGACCGAAGAATGCTACCGCAAGGCCTTTGACGGTGGCTACGCAGGCGCACTTGCCTGGCAGTACATTGGCGACAAGACCGAATCGAACTTTGGCGGTTACACTTACACCATTGATCCGGCTCTCGATGCCATGAAATCTCTCGCCGCTACTGAAGAAGCTTCTATCAAGATCAAGGATGTCGCCATCAGTCAAGAAAGTGGCGATGGCAAGATGTCGGTCACTTACGGCGGTGACAACGCCCAGATCGAATACCAGAAAACCTGGGATTTGAGCAAGGCCAATACGTTCACGTTCGAGGCCACCAACAAGGGTGAAAGCGATGCCCAGTTGCACTTGATTTTCAAGCTGACGGATGCTTGGACCTGGACCCCGGTGAATGATGACGACGGCGCATGTGTCGTGCCTGCGGGTGAATCCGTGACTTGCTCTTACGACATTTCCAGCTTTACCGATCGCAACAAGACCTTGAGCGTCGTTATCGCCAACTACGCTGCAGGCTACACCGGCACCATCCTCTACGACAACTTCAAAGCGGGCGACCAGGTTCTCTGGGACTTTAACGAAGACAAGTACGACGCCTTCAGCCGCGGTTTCGAGAACACCGAAGAGATGATTCCCGAAATCAAAATCGTGTTCGAGGATCCTTCGGGAATCTGTATGCGTCCGCACGTTGCAGGTGCCAAGGCTTTGCGTGTAAGTGGCGGCATGCTCACTCTTTCGGTGGGTCGCACACAAGGCGTGACGGCGGAACTCTTCGATGTCACGGGCCACAAGGTTGCAACGCTTCACAAGGGTACGCTTTCTGCAGGCACTCACCAGTTCAAGGTGAATGCGGCTGCGGGTACATACTTTGTGAAGGTCGCTGGCCAGGGAATCAACCTGACTCAGAAAGTGATGCTGAAATAAGAATTATAAACACGAAGTCGTTTACTTTAAGGCTTTATCCTTTGAGATAAGGCCTTTTTTAATTACATTTACCTTGTATAATATAAGGAGGATGATTATGCTCAAAAGGGCGTGTTTGCTTTTGATTGCGTTTTCTTGTGCCGTTTTCGCAGCAGATTTGGGAACTGCCGAAAATCCGTTGACCATTGATAACGAAAATGACTTGGTTTTGCTGATGGTGCGACGGACCTGTATTTTAAACTTGTCCGCGATTTGGACTTGAGTACAGTTTGCGGAAAGAATGTCGGAAACTGGACTCCGATTGGCTCCATGGAACATCCGTTCAAGGGCAACTTTGACGGCGACGGCAAGACGATTGACTATCTGTATATCGATGAAGATTTGCCGGAACGCGGTGATACGGAAGTAGGCTATTATGGCTTGTTTGGCGTGATGGAAACTGAATATGAGTCAACGACAGAAGTTAAAAATCTGACCATCGGCGAAAATTCCCACATTTATTCAGAAAGGGAAGGCCAAGTAGGGGCTGTTGTTGGGCATGCTGGTTTTAATGTGATTATCGCTAATTGTAAAAACAAGGGCAGTGTGCATGGCAGGATTGCTGCGGGTGGCATTGTCGGTTTTGCAGGGAATGCTGCTCTCTCCGACGGAGTGCGTATCAAGAATTGCGTGAATGAAGGCTATGTCGATGCTATGCTCAAGGCAGGTGGCATTGTGGGGGCTGTCAATGGATTTGGAGTGCATATCGATAGCTGTACAAATTTGGGTGGCGTCTATGCGTCCGATACTGCTGCAGGAATCGTTGCGGCTGATTACAGTTCAATAATGACTTCCGCCAAGTTGAATTACTTGATTAATAAGGGCAACGTGAGCTCGGGTAAAATTTCGGGTGGTATCATTGCTGTTACAGCAGATGGTGGAGCCTCCATTACGAATAGTTTTAATTCTGGTCACGTGCAGGCATCGACTTCGGCCGCAGGCATTGTAGGTCATTGGAAATCGATGATGAACCCGCAGACCATTTTAACATGCGTAAATTCGGGCAGCGTTTTTGCTGGGACTAATGCGGGAGGCATCGTTGGGTTTGTCGCAGAATCTTCTCCTGGTTATATGAAGATTTCCCAATCGCTTAACTTGGGTGTAATCAATGCTGGTGACTATGCCGGTGGAATTGTCGGAAACAACAATAACGGCGCGTTTTATGCAGACCATAATATGAATGCCGGCGCAATCGGCTTTGGTTATGCGGGTGGAATCGCGGGCCGGGTGAAAACAGATGCTGCTGAAAATATCGCTGCAAACTTAAGCATTGCCGCTCCCGATACGTTTGCAATCTATGATAGCGTCATGTCGCATTTTGAAGAGGATTGCCTGTATCCAGTTGATGTGGCGCATGCCTATGTGACAGACAGCTTGATTTCGGGAAAGACAGTAGCTGCTCTGGGCGATTCCCTTTGGGTGTATAAGGAAGGCTACTATCCGCAAATCAAGACCCTTGCCGAAAACCCGATGAAAGAAATCCGCGACGCTCAACAGGTGGCCTCTACTCCGGTGCGCTTGGGCCTTGGCGATGACGTCGCACACATCTCGAAAAACATAAGCTATACGACTAAGGATGCCGCAGGGAATGCAGTCGATGTCTATAGTGCCCGCGGGAACATCTCATTCGTGAACGATTCTGTTGCAACGCCTTATTCCCTGGGAACGGATACCCTTTATGTGCTTAATGAAAATGCAACGAAAAAAATCATCGTGAATGTTTCTGCGACAAATGATTTGGGTACGCTTGAAAACCCGCTCACGATTTCTTCAGTGGAAGAACTGTTGCAGTTCAGAAAGGCTCTTGCCGATACGACTAAATACAAGGGCGTTCTAATGGATGATGCGGGTGCGCGTCTCGCGTTCAAGATTACCAAAGATCTGGACTTGAGTTCTGTCTGTGGCCCCAGCAAAGGCAACTGGACTCCTATCAAGAATTTCTTGGGTAAACTCAATGGCGCAAATCACAAGATTTCGAATCTCTATATTGATATCGAAGATTCCCTTTCTCAAGTGAGTGGAGGTCTTTTCGAAACGATTATCGCTGCCGATACGGCCATTGTTGAAAATCTGGTGCTTGAAAATGTCCATATTCGGCTTGCGGGAGGTCGTTCTGCAGGCGCAATTGCTGGTTATATGGGCGGTAACGTGGGCATTATTCGCAACAATACGTTGGATGGAACCGTTTACAGCGATGGAACGGTTGGTGGTCTTGTTGCTTCAACAGGATTAAACGATTTCTTCTTGCAGAACAATTTGGTAGAGGGCTCTGTCGAAGTCGTTCGTGCGGACAGCACCAAGTCTCAAGGGGCCGTCGGAGGAATGATTGGGTTTACGAACGGTTTAAAAGCATCTGTTACAGGTAATGTGAACCGGGCTAATATTAAGGGAACATATGTTGATGCAATGAGCGGTATTCTGGGTGTTGTGTATGCGCAGTCCACTATTGAAAATAATATAAACGAGGGAAATCTGACGGGTGTCGCAGGGGCGTATCTTGGTGGCATCGCTGGCGAAATCACTTCGTCTGTCAGATTCGTAGATAACCATAATAAGGGCGATATCAAGGTCGATAGTTACGCAGAGTATGTTTGTATGGGTGGTACAGTAGGTTTCCTGGCTGAAATCTATTCAAATGATGGTGTGGTAGAAAATAATTCCAATACCGGTAATATTGATGTTAGCTTGTATGCGTACTTGTATGACAAATATGTAGGAGGTGTGTTTGGCAGATATATACATACGAAAGCATCTGACCTTGTGAATAAAGGTGATGTCTCTGCACTGGTATTAGCTGCAAGTACAGTCAAAGTGGGCGGCGTCATCGGAAGCGCAGACTATACGGATTCCGTTTCGCTTGCATCGATTGTGAATGAAGGCGCCGTCGAAGTGAATATCGATACATCTGAGGTTGGCGCCTATGTGGGTGGCGTTCTAGGTTATTCCAATTCCAAGTATGTAGAAATTCGGGATGCCTTAAACAAGGGAAGTGTTACTGTCGAAAGGAAAAGCTCTTCTTTAACAATTGTCGGTGGTGTTGCGGGTCTTTTGAGTCACAAGAATGCTCGTGTCGAAACCAGCTTTAATTACGGAGATGTAGATGTCCGTGGCGGCAACAATTTGAAAGTGGGTGGCATTGCGGGCTATTATGCCTCTTCGGATACCATTGCGGTGATGCAGAAATGCGGTAACGAGGGTAATCTTCATGCTGTCAAGACTGCCAAAAAAACAAGTGAAATGGATGTGGGAGGCCTTATTGGAGATGGCTGGTCCTTGCATATAAGCGATTCCTATAATTCGGGTAATGTCAATGCTGGGTATAGGATGGATTCTTTGGCGACGCCGAATAAGAATGCGTCTTCTGACTTCGTTGGCGGACTTGTTGGTGATGCGTATGATGGCGTCCCGAAAGGAATGAATTCTTTCTTTGAAATTGAAAGATCGATAAATATTGGTGATGTGTATTACGAATCGAGTGCTGATGTTGTATTCGCTGCCGGAATTGGCGGCATTGTGGGAAGCTCTCAACCTCAGGAGATGACTATAAAAAACGTGGCAAACTATGGCTCTGTTTCTTCGAATAAGTCGGAGACATTGCTTTGGATAGGCGGCGTTGTCGGTTATTCGCTTTATACCTTGACGATGAAAAATATCGTGAATGGAGGCGCCCTTTCTTTTGATGCCGATGTAAAGAATTCTTCTAGCGGAAGCCTTGTTGGATGGAACGCCAGCTCGACTCCTTATTCGGTAAGTTCTGCATTCCTCCATGGTTATGAGCATCTTGAAAATCCGGAGCGCTACCATGCCGAAAATTGGGATAGTACCGTTGTCGATTTGCAGTGGGCTCGCCTTGATACCAATGAAGCGTATACAAGGCGCTTGACTGCAGAACTTACTGCAGATTCTTTACCCTCGGTGTTGAATGCCGAAAACTGGATTCAGGTGGAAGGTTATTATCCGCAGCTGAAGGCATTTGCAGAGTCTCCGGTAGAAGCGATTCGCAAGATTAGCGCACTTGGTGCAACGCCTGCTTATTTAAAAACCGGAAAAGAAGACTACGAACATGCCGATTTAGTCTGGAGTCCGTTTGCAGTTGCTACGAAGAATGCCCTTGGCGAAACGGCGGTTTGGACATCGAACGTGTCGCAGGTAGTGTTGAATGCCGATACCGTTTCTTTCAAGGCCCTGGATCGTGACACGGTTACGGTGTTGACCGTTACTGCAGATGGCTACAAAAAGTCGGTTTGGGTTTCTTTGATGTCCCTCTTCAAAAAGAACCTGGATTTCTCGAAGGTGAAATGGGACTATACGGCGCCCTTCACTTACGATGGAAAGGCTAAGGCTGTTTCTTTGAGTGGCCTTCCGGAACAGGTAAAGGCAACTTACAGCAATGACAGTGCAACGGTTCCTGGAACGTATGTTGCCCGCGTGACATTGCAATACGATACTGCCCTGTACAATGCGCCGGTCTTCACGGATAGCCTAAAGTGGACCATCAACAAGGATACGCTGGATCTTTCGAAGATCGTGTGGAGTAAGACTGTAGAATTTGAATTTGATTCTACGGAACATTCCGTAAAGCTTGAAAACGTTCCGGAAAAAGTTGCGGTCGACTATGCCGATGCCTCGCAGACTAAGCCGGGCGAATACCATGCAATGGCCGTACTCCGTTACGATACCACGCTGTATGTGGGTAAGGGTTACAAGTATTCCACGCTCGTCTGGAAGATTACTGAAAGTTCCACGAAGGTTGTTGCTGCAATCACCGCCCCGAACAGCGTGAACCTTGTGCGCCACGGTACAGGAGCTTGGGCGCTTGAATTTACGCAGAATGTTCCTGCAAATGCCCGCGTCTCTGTAGTCGGCATTGACGGCAAGAAAATTTCGGCAAAGATAGTGCGTGGCGCCCAAAGTATTGCCTTGCAGGGTATGCCCGCAAACGGCATCGCCCTTGTCCGAGTCGCTTACCCGGGCATGTCGAAGATGTTCAAGATTAATCTTCGCTAAGTAATCTATTGCGTCACTCGAATGTAGTCGACCAGCATTTCGTTCGGGAATTGCGAGTCGTCTACTTCGAATCCGGGCCAGTTGCCTGCAACGGCGACATTCAAGATAAAGAAGAACGGCTTGTGGAATTCTTCGGTGTCGCCTTCATTATTTTCAATTAAAATCTCGTGGTACATAAAGTCATCCACAAACATGCGGATGTATTTTTTGTCCCATGTGAATTTGTAATTGTGGAATTGCGTGACGTCGAGTTCGAATTTTTGGTCGCGGTAGTTGCCGGTGTTGTTGCCGTAGGTTGCATACTCGCTGCCATTTGCCCAATGGTTGGTGCCGTAGACGATATTTTCGCTGTTCACCGTTTCGATGATGTCGATTTCGCCGCAGGCAGGCCAGCTTACGGCATCGATGTTTTGGCCGAGTAGCCAGAAGGCGGGCCAAATGCCCTTGCCTACGGGGAGCGCGATGCGCGCTTCGACGGTGCCGTAGGTGAAGCTGAACTTGCCTTTGGTGATTAGGCGGGCCGAGGTGTACTTGGAACCTTCGAAGTCTTCTTTGTTGGCGCGAATGTGCAAGATGCCATCTTGCACGTAGGCGTTTTCTTTGCGGTCGGTGTAGTATTCCCATTCGTTGTTGCCCCAGCCGCTGGCACCGGTGCCGATTTCAAAAGTCCATTTTTCGGAGTCTATGTTGTCGACGTCAAATTCGTCGTGCCAGAGGTATTGGCTGTCGCTTGAAAGGTTCCCGCTGGAACAGCTTGCGACGTCACTTGTGCTGCTCGTGACATCGCTTGAGCTGTTGGCGGCCTCGCTGGAGCTGCTTGCGATGTTCCCGGTTTCACTGGAACTGCTCGCGTTTTCGCTAGAACTGCTTACGGCATCGCCAGAACTGCTTATGTCTGCTGCGGAAGACGTTGCTGCAGAGGAGTTTGGAGTCTCGCTGGAATAGCCTTTGTCGCCGGAGGCGTTGTCTGATGACGAGGACACGGTTGGCGGGACATCTGCGGAAGATGAGGTCGGTTCAGCAACCGGGGACTCTCCGGAGGGGGTGGTCTGCTCGCTTATTTCGGCGTTTTCGGCATTGGAAGAGGAATCCGAGGAGCAGGCTGCCGTGAAAAGGGCGACTCCTGCGCAGAGGGAAAAAAGGCTGAAAAAGGGGAATTTCATGTCTTAATTATATAAAAAATCGCCATTTTACGCCAAAACGTGAGTATTTCGTCATATTTGTGGAATATTTTTTTAAGAAATCGTCGAAAAGGCCGTATTCTAATATATATTTACGAAGTGTAAAGAGGATTTAACATGTTGGTTTCGCAAAAAAAGACGGTCTTGATCGTAGACGATGACCGAATGAATTTAAAGTTCGCCGAGCACATGCTCAGTTCGACGTATGACGTCGTGATGGCGAACTCTTACGAGGATGCGTTGGACTACCTGTCAAAGGAGTTGCCTGCGCTTGCCCTTTTGGATGTTCACATGCCGGGCAAGAACGGCTTCGAATTGCTGGCCGAGATTCGTAAGATCAAACATTGCAACGAGTTACCGGTGGTGTTCTTGACCGCGGACAGCGACCGGGAGACCGAGGTCCGGGTGTTTCAGGAAGGTGGCCTCGACTATATCCAAAAGCCCCTGGTGCCCGAAGTGGTGCTTGAGCGAATCAAGCGAATTCTCTCGCTTCGCGAATTGCAGGTCAACCTTGAAAGCGAAGTGGAACGCCGTACCGAAGAACTCGAAGAAAGCCGTCGCAAACTTCAAGTTCTTTCTTTGCAGGTGGTCAAGACGCTTGCTTCGGCGATTGATGCCAAGGACCGCTACACGAACGGTCATTCGAGCCGCGTGGCTAAGTACAGCAAGGAAATTGCTCGCCGCGCGGGCAAGCCTGTGGAATTCCAGGATGAAATCTATTTCATTGCCCTGCTGCACGATATCGGGAAAATTGGTATTCCGGACAATATCTTGAACAAGAATTCCAAGCTCACGGACGAAGAATACGAAACGATTAAACAGCACCCGAGTATCGGGGTTGAAATTCTGAAGAATATCACCGAGATGCCCAAAATCGAGATCGGTGCGCATTACCACCATGAACGTTTCGACGGAAAGGGTTACCCGGAAGGGCTTGCCGGTTATGGCATTCCTGAAATTGGCCGCATTATCGCCGTGGCCGACGCCTACGATGCCATGACGAGCCGCCGTAGTTACCGTTCGGCCTTGCCGCAAGAAACGGTTCGCAGTGAAATTGTTCGCGGTCGCGGTCTGCAGTTCGATCCGGACTTCGCCGATATCATGCTTCAGATGATTGACGAAGACGTGAATTATACCATGCGCGACGATAGACTTGTCTGATGAGCGGGGTGGATCGATGCGGACTATTGTGCCTAACGACATCTTTGATGAAAACGATCGTCGCGTTTTGCAAACCCTGACACGCGTCATGCGTTGGCTATGGGCGATGTTTCCGTTAATCTATTTCGGAAATATTATTCATTTGTTTAAAATCGACTATTGCGAACTGACGATTTTGACAGCAATCGCTTTCGTGATTCTGTGGTTCCCGACATTTATTGAGCGCATGGGAGCTCCGCTCGTAGTGCGTCGGTATTTTTGCGTGCTCGGTATGGGGTGCATTATTGCAACGCTTGCGACGAACGAAAACATTGGCGTTTACATGACCTATTCTCTTGCCATGGTCACGAGTCTGTTGTTTTTCAACGCTGCCTTTACCCTTAAAATTTCGATATTCAGTTACATCTTGATTGTGGTATCCCTTTACTTTAGGGCTCCCGGTGCCAACCATGGAGAATTTTCTTCGGATACGTTCTGGTGGATTTCTCGTTCGGCGGGCTTTTTGATTGAAGCGATTACCATGACATTTTTGTGCATTACCATTGCAAAACTCACGCACCGCTTGCTTGAAAATTTGGATAATGCCCGCAAAGAAGCCCAACATTCCGACGAACTCCGTAAGGCTTGGGCCGAAGCCGAAGAAGCCCGCAAGAATGCAGAATCGGCGAACATGGCCAAGAGCTTTTTCCTTGCCAACATGAGCCACGAAATCCGCACGCCGATCAACGGCATCTTGGGAATGAATGCCATGCTCCTGAAGGAATGCAAGGATTCTTCGCTGCTTGAATATGCCCAAAATATCCAGAATGCGGGCCACACGCTTTTGTCGTTAGTGAACGATGTCTTGGACATAACCAAGATTGAATCGGGCAAGATGGAACTTTTTGTCGAAGAGTACGACTTGTTCGCGGTGCTGAATGATTGCTACTGCGTCGCTAATCCGCGTGCGCAAAGTAAGGGGCTGGAATTCAATATCAACGTGAATCCGAAAACACCGGCGCTCTTGGAAGGCGACGATGTGCGTCTCCGCCAGATTGTAAATAACTTGCTTTCGAACGCAATCAAGTACACGCCGAAGGGTACGGTGGACTTGCTGGTGGATTTCAAGACGCTGCCAGAGGAGAATGCTGCTAAACGTATTGAACTCGTGATTATCGTGGCCGATACGGGTATTGGCATTCGCTCTGATGACCGTGAAAAATTGTTCCAGAGCTTTGAACGAATCGATTTGGAACGCAACCGGAATATCGAAGGCACGGGACTTGGGCTGAACTTAACGAAAAAATTGGTCGAGATGATGAAGGGCCGCGTGCTAGTGAAAAGCGTCTACGGTTCCGGCTCGGTATTCGAAGTCCATATTCCGCAGCCCGTCAAGAGTGATGAAGTTATTGGCAACTTTATTGAACGTCATAAGGAATTTATTTCGTTTGATTCCGCAGACAAAAAGTTCAAGGCGAAAAAAGCCCGGTTGCTCGTGGTTGACGATGTCGTCATGAACCTGAAGGTGGTTTGCGGACTCCTCAAGGAAACGGAGATAAAAATCGATACGGCGACCAATGGTGAAGAAGCCCTTTCGCTTGTTGAAGAAAATCATTATGACTTGATTCTTTTGGACCACATGATGCCCGTGATGGATGGCATTGAAACCTTGCAATGCATGAAGGACATAAAGGGCTTTGATATTCGGAAGACACCCGTGGTCATGCTTACGGCCAATGCCGTGGTGGGCGCCAAAGATGCTTATATGCAGGCGGGCTTTACCGACTACATTACCAAACCGATTCGTGAAAAAACATTGCTTTCGGTGGTGAAAAAACTTTTGTCGCCTGAGCTTATCGAAGATGTTCACGCTGTCGAAAAGAACCTGGCGAAACAGGCCTCGTCTTCGATGGGTGCGCTATCGGAATTCCTGAATACGGAAACGGGGCTTGGCTACTGCATGAACGACGAATCCTTTTATCGTGAAATGCTTGCCGAATACGTGAAGAATGATCGTCGCGATGAATTGGAAAAATCCTTGGCAAGTAATGACCTTGAATGTTACCGGATTACAATCCATTCCCTGAAAAGCACATCGTTGACAATTGGGGCGGTGGCCTTGTCCGAATCGGCCAAGGCGCTAGAAACGGCTTGTAAAGAAGGCAACGTGGATTATGTGCGCGCACAGCACGAAAAGTGCATGACTGATTATAAAACGATTCTAGAAAAATTGTCCGTTTATCTTGCAGCAGGGGAGTCGTAACATGAAACTGGTTTATATTGTTCCCTCGCTAATCCTTGCTGTGATTATAGCGGGATTGCTCACATTCAATGTGAAAAAGAAGAATACGGACATTACCCGCGAAAAGACAAGAGTCGCCATGATTATGAACGGCTCTATCGAAGATCATAGCTGGGGGCAGTCGCATTATGAGGGAATGCGAAAGACCGCTAAGGAGTTGAATCTGGACGTCATGTTCCGCGAAAGGATTCCGGCAGATAGAACTTCTGAAGAAGTGATGGAAGGCCTCATTGCCGCAGGCGCAAAGATTATCGTGGCGAATTCTTTCCAGTTGGGGCCTTACGTTCAAAATGTGGCTGTCAAGCACCCGGATGTAAAGTTTTTCCATGCGTCCGGCTTGTCGTATTCCAGGAATATGGCGACGTATTTTGGCCGAATTTACCAGATGCGTTACCTTTCGGGCATTGTTGCCGGTATGCAGACAAAAACGGGTAACATTGGTTATGTGGCGGCGTTCGATATTCCCGAGGTGATTCGTGGAATAAACGCTTTTACCTTGGGCGTGAAAAAGGCGAACCCGGATGCGAACGTGATTGTTCGCTGGACAAAATCCTGGAACGAGGACAAGGCCTGTGCTAGGGCGACCCGTACCCTTTTGGCTCATCACGATTCCATTGATGTGCTTACCTTGCATACAGACAGTCAGGAACCCTTACGTATTGCAGATTCTCTTGGAATCTGGCTGGTGGGTTATAACTTGGACAATGCGGATTTGTATCCGGAACATTTCTTGACGGCTCCCGTGTGGCGCTGGGAAAATTTCTATACGCCGCACATTCTCGAGGTTCTCAAACAAAAATTTGTAGGCCGAAATTATTGGAGTGGAGCCAATTCGGGCGTGGTTGACTTGGCCCCGCTAACAAACCATGTGGCGCCGGAGGCTGTTGAACTTGTGGAGAGTGAACGCGAAAAAATTCAGAACGGTTCTTTTGATGTTTTTTACGGACCCATCGAAGATGATGCCGGAACAATTCGCATTAATGAAGGCGAAAGTATGTCTGACAGCGATATGCTGAATAATTTCAACTGGTTCGTAAAGGGGGTAACGGTCGATGAAGAGTAAAGTGACTATGGGGGCGTTAACGGCAGTCGTCATCTTTTTTGCGCTGTTGTACGTGGTGTTTGCAAAAGTCGACAACGTGGAATCGGTCAAGAAGACCGAATCGCAAAAGCTCCGTGTCGGGTTTGTCCTTTTAAGCGATACGGCCGATAATGGCTGGAATGAAACTCATTACAAAGGGATTAGGGCTGCTTGCGATTCCCTTGGCGTGCAAAGGAACTTGGTGATTGATATTCCCGAGGAACGTATTCCCCTTGCGAATGCGGTGACCGGAATGATTGCCGATAGCTTGAAAGTCATTGTGCTTACGAGCTACAATTATCCGATTTTAATCAAGGATATTATTGAATCGCATCCGGAAGTGACATTCTATGGAATCAACTGGGAATACGATGCTCCCAACTATAAAGCCTATTTTGCCCGTATTTACCAGGCTCGATATCTTGCAGGAATTGTTGCGGGGGCCATGACCAAGACGAACCACGTGGGCTTTGTCGCTGCGATGAAGAATATCCAGGTTTATAGGGGCTTGAATGCGTTCATCTTGGGCGTGCAAAGCGTTAACCCGGAAGCGAAGGTGTATGTGCGCTGGACGAATTCCTGGAACGAAGGCGGAATGGAAACTGAAAACGCAAACAAGTTGATTGATAGTTCGGGTATCGATGTTATCGCGTTCCATCAAGACAGGGCCTTTATTATTGAAGTGGCCGAAAAGCGTGGGCTATATTGCATTGGAAACCATGTGGAAAATAACCGGTTCTCGCCTAGAATGCTTACCTCCATCGCTATCAACTGGGGCATTATTTACAAGGACTTTATTCAGGACTATATCCAGAAAAAGGATAACGAAAATATGGATTACTGGGTCGGACTAGAAAAAGATGCCGTAGGGCTTGCATTCTATTCTAGCGAAGTTCCTGATAGCGTGAAGATTCTGGTAAATGCGGCTGCCGAAAAAATCAAGGCAGGCTACAATGTTTTCTCGGGAAGGATTGAGGATGTCGAAGGAAAGATCCGTTCCGAAGAGGGCGAAACGATTAGTGACGAAGTTCTGCACAATGAAATGAATTGGCTTATAAAGGGTGCGATAGAACCATGATAAAAAAGATTGGGGTGCGTCCCTTAGTTGGTATTCTGTTTTTTGTTTTGATACTCCTTTTGGTTGGAGTTTTGCTGCGTGTCAAGTTTTCGAACCTGTTTGATAACTATGTCGAAAAGCAAGTGGCTTACCAAGCCGAAAGCTATGCCGCCGCGGCAGGAGAAAGGCTTGATCTTGAATTGAAATCTCTGGCAGGAATTTCTTCGGGAATTTCTGCGAATATGAGTCATTTTGAGCCGATGCTTGCAACGCTTGAAGACCCGAATGGCAATTATTACTATGGCGTGATAGCCTTGAACGGTAAAATTGTCTATAGTGGCGATACGACTCATATCGATGCTTCGCATTTTAAGGGTGTTTCGGAATCGTTCCATGGAGTAAAATCCATAAGCTATTCCAAGGGAATTGGCCTTATGTTTTCGGCTCCTGTGTACAGCGGGAAAAACATCAAGTATGTGCTGTTCCGCATGTACAAAGAAGATGCGGTTGTTAGAATTTTTGGCGTACAAAGCTATGGTGGCCGAGGCTACGCAACTTTAAGAGATGCGAGAGATTCTATTATCATTAAGTCTTCGAATGATTCGCTTGGAACAGATTTGCTGTGGGGAGAAGAAGGGTTCTTGGCGGTTCGCGATAAGTTGAGGGCTGGCTTGAATGTTTCTATTTCGGCGGCAACGCATTTGGATGTGCGTGGAGTGGAATACTATTACTTTATCGCAGAACTCAAGTTACCGGGAGTTGCCTTGACGGGCGTAGTGCCCGAAAGAGAGGTGGCGTCTGAAAAAGATGATATTTCATTCTTGATTATCTGGGTCTTTGGCCTTTTGATATTCATGTTTACGATTGCCATGCTTTATGTGGTTCTTTCTGAGAAGAAGGCTCGCGAAAACAAGGAATTGCTCCGTGAAAAAGAAAATGCCGAAAGCGCGAGCAAGGCGAAGAGTATTTTCCTTGCCAATATGAGCCATGAAATCCGTACGCCGATTAATGGAATCTTGGGAATGGATTCAATGCTTTTGAAGGAATGCAAGGATGAAAACTTGCGCGACTATGCCTTGAATATTCAAAGTGCTGGTCAAACGCTGCTTTCGCTCATTAATGATATTCTGGATATTTCCAAAATTGAATCGGGTAAAATGGAAATACTGCCCGTAACGTATAGCGTGTTTACGGTGCTGAATGACTGCTACAATATGGTGGCCATTCGCGCTCACGACAAGAATTTGGAACTGAAGATGGATATTTCGCCTGATATTCCGTCGGCCTTATTTGGCGATGAAGTCCGCATTAGGCAGGTGGTAAACAACTTGCTCTCGAATGCGGTCAAGTACACGAACGAAGGATCGGTGACGCTTTCCGTTTGGACAGAGAAAATCGATGTGGATCCGATGCAAGGAGACAATACCAGTCGAGTAGACCTCTTTATTCAAGTGAAGGATACGGGGATTGGTATTCGGGAAAGGGACCGTGAAAAATTGTTCAGGGACTTTGTCCGCCTTGACGAAAAACGTAACCGCAATATTGAAGGTACCGGTCTCGGCCTGAATTTGACCAAGCAGTTGGTTGATATGATGGGAGGCTTTATCAGCGTGGACAGCGTGTATGGCGAAGGCTCGACTTTTAAGGTTCACCTGAAACAACAGGTCAGCGACGAAACGCCCCTAGGTGATTTCGAAAAGCTTTATAAGCAACACGTGAACGTGGTGGATGCGGCGCACGAACGGTTCGAGGCGCCCGAGGCTAAAATCCTGGTGGTTGACGACGTGCAAATGAACCTGAAGGTGTTTGCGGGCCTCTTGAAGGATACCAAGATTCAAATCGACACGGCGATCAATGGCGCCGACGCCCTGGAACTCATTCAGAGCAAACGCTACGATGTCATTTTCTTGGATCACATGATGCCGGTCATGGACGGTATCGAAGCATTCCGCCGCATGAAGAAACTGGAAAAGAATCCGAACGTCATTACGCCGGTGGTGATGCTTACGGCAAATGCCGTTTCTGATGCCCGGAATGGTTATATGGATGAAGGCTTCTCGGATTACATGGCTAAGCCGATTCGCGAAGAGGTCTTGTTGGCGACGCTAAAAAAATTCTTGTCAAAGGATTTGGTCAAGGTTCTGCATGAAGAAAAGAGTGAAGAGAAAAATTGCGATTCTGCAGAAGCCGTTGATGCAATGCCTCAGGTCGATTTGTCCGAAATGCTGGATACGGCAACGGGTCTTGCTTATTGCATGAACGACAAGAAATTTTATAAAGAAATGCTTGACGAATATGTAAAGAGCGAAAAGACTTCGGAACTGAAAGAATACTTTGAAAAAGGGGACTTTGAATATTACCGCATTACGGTACACTCCATAAAAAGCACTTCTCTTACAATCGGTGCGGTTAAAGTTTATGAAGACGCCAAGGCACTGGAAATGGCCTGTAAAGAAGGCAACCTGGATTTCGTGAAACAGAACCATGAATTGTTCATGGAAGAATACAGGTCGCTTATCCGGGGAATTCAGGTGGGTTGTTCCAATTTGGGATAGGGGACGCAACTTCTGTACTTGCAAAAACGAATTTGTAGAGTTAAATTTCGTACAAAAGGAAGGTGTATATGAGAAAAATCCTCTATTTCGGCTTAATCGCCGCTTGTTCCCTGACCGCAAATGCTTTTGCTCAGGATTTCTGTAATACGACAACCCATAGCGGTGAATCCGTGGAAGTGTCTTCGAACAAGGTCGGTACTATCGGCGACGTTGGTTACGAACTTTGGAACGAAGGCGGCAATGGTGGTTCTGCGACGTTCTATTCCGACGGCTCCCTTAACTGCAAGATGACAGGTGCCAAGGACTACCTGTGCCGTACGGGTCTTGCTTTCAATAGCGATAAGACTCACGAAGAAATCGGTCACATGAAGGCGGACTTCAAGCTGGTCAAGAGCGGTCTTTCTGGAATCGACTATTCCTACATCGGCATTTATGGCTGGACCCGTGAACCTCTGGTGGAATGGTACATTGTGGATAACACTGGTAGCCAGTATATGCCGGGCGACTGGGTTGCCCAGGGAGCTTCTGCAAAGAATCATGGCGTATTTGAAATCGATGGTGCTCAGTATACGGTTTATGAAGGGGACCGCACCTCTTATTCCATCGATGGTGACAATAAATACTTTAAGCAGTATTTCAGCGTCCGTAAGTCAAAGCGCGATTGCGGTACCATCGACATTACCGCCCACTTCAAAAAGTGGGAAGAACTCGGCATGAAGATGGGTAAGATGCACGAAGCCAAGATCCTTGGCGAAGCCGGAAGCACTTCGGGCCCGAATGCCAAGGGCGAATACGACTTCCCCTATGCCAAGGTCTATATTGAAGGTGCGGAACAGTCCAGCTCTTCCGAAGAAGTTATCGAATCTAGTAGCTCGACCGAGGCTATCAAGAGCATTCGTTCTATGACTGTCGGTAGCAATACATCGCTCGTGTTTGACGCCCAGGGCAAGTTCCTCGGTTCTGTCGAAGCTGCTGACGCAGAATCCCTGAATGCAGCGATCAAGGCCAAGTACAATTCTGGCGTTTACATGGTAAAGCAGGGCCGCGCTGTCCGTAGCATCTCGGTGAAGTAATTCAGTTTGCTACAAGGCAAAAATTTAAAGTCTCTCCTTCGGGAGAGGCTTTTTTTTGTAATCTTGCTCGGCTTAATCTTGCGGGGCTTCGGGCGGGACTCGCGCGATCACGCCCACGGTGGCGCGTGTCGCCTTCACAAGGTCGGCGGGTGCAACTTTCAGTTGCAAGCCGCGCTCGCCTGCGCTCACGTAAATGTAGGGGAACTGCATGGCGGTTTCGTGAATGAAAATCGGGAAGTTCTTCTTGAGACCGAGGGGACTGCAACCGCCGCGGATGTAGCCGGTCAGCGGAGTCAAATCTTTAAGCGGGACGGTGTCAATTTTCTTGTTGCCGCTCACCTTGGCGGCGCCCTTCAAGTCCACTTCCAGGTTTCCCGGCACCACGCATACGAGGTAGCCGATCTTGTCGCCGTGAACAAGAATTGTCTTGAAAACTTGATTGATGTCTTCGCCGAGACTGTCGGCGACGTGCTGTGCGCCCAGGTCGTTTTCGTCGACCTTGTAGGGGATGAGCTCGTAAGAAATTTTCTGGCGGTCTAAAATTCTCGCCGCATTCGTCTTCTTGATTTCCATAGCCCAAATATAGACAATGCGTGAGCCGAGCAACCATAAAAGAAAGGTCGCGATAGAAATCGCGACCTAATCTCTCGTCTGTAGCGAACGCAGTGAGCGTTCTCTAGTCTCTCGTCTAAACTACAGCTTGATGCTGCAGCCCTTGGCGTTCCAGATTTCTTCGGCGTACTGCTTGATGGTACGGTCGGAACTGAACTTGCCCATGCGAGCGACGTTGAGGATTGCCTTTTCTGCCCAAGTCTTCTTGTCCAAGTATTCCTCGGCGACCTTCTTCTGCATGTCAATGTAGCTGCGGAAGTCTGCGCAGAGCAGGTAGGTGTCGTTGGTGAGGAGCTTTTCGGCAATGTGCTTGAACAGGTCCGGACGATCCGGGCTGAAGAAGCCAGAAGCGATCAGGTCGATCACGCGGCGGAGATCGTCGTCGTGTTCGTAGAAGTCGCGCGGACGATAACCCTTGGCAAGGAGATCAGTCACTTCTTCCACAGTGAGGCCGAAGATGAAGATATTGTCGTCGCCGACTTCTTCCTTCATTTCAACGTTAGCGCCGTCGAGCGTGCCGATGGTGAGTGCACCGTTCAAGGCGAACTTCATGTTGCCGGTACCGGAAGCTTCGGTGCCTGCGGTCGAAATCTGTTCGGAGAGGTCTGCGGCCGGAATAATCTTTTCGGCGAAAGACACGCGGTAGTTTTCGAGGAATACCATCTTGAGCTTGCCCTTGCAGACCGGGTCAGCGTCGATGATTGCGGCCACGGCGTTAGCGAGGCGGATGATCTGCTTTGCCATCCAGTAACCCGGAGCGGCCTTACCACCGATCATGATGGTACGCGGCATGATTTCCTTGCCGTCCTTCAGCTGGATGTACAGGTGAATGGCATGCAGAATGTTCAGGAGCTGGCGCTTGTATTCGTGGATACGCTTGACCTGCACGTCGAAGAACGTGTTCACGTCGACATCGACGCCCTGCGTTGCCTTGAGGTACTTGGCGAGGCGTTCCTTGTTCTGCTTCTTGACAGCCATGAATTCCTTCTGGAACTTGGCGTCCTTCGCAAACTTTTCGAGCTTCTTGAGTTCGTCGAGGTCCTTGACCCAGCCTTCGCCGATCTTGGAGGTGATGAGTTCGGACATAGCCGGGTTAGCCTTGCGGACCCAGCGACGCGGCGTCACGCCGTTCGTCTTGTTGTTGAACTTTTCAGGCCACAGTTCGTAGAAGTCCTTGAAGAGCGTGGTCTTCAGGAGGTCGGAGTGGAGTGCTGCCACACCGTTCACGGCAAACGAACCCACGATGGAGAGGTAAGCCATGCGAACCATCTTGCAGCCGCCTTCTTCGATGAGGCTCATGCGGGCGAGGCGAGCATTGTCGCCGGGCCACTTGAGGGACACCTGACGGAGGAAACGGGCGTTGATTTCGTAAATGATTTGGAGGTGACGCGGCAACAGCTTTTCGAAGAGGCTGACCGGCCACTTTTCGAGAGCTTCGGGCATCAAGGTGTGGTTCGTGTAGGCAAACGTGTGCGTCACGATTTCCCATGCATCGTCCCATTCCAGGTTTTCTTCGTCGAGGAGGATACGCATCATTTCGGCGATAGAGATTGCCGGGTGCGTGTCGTTCAACTGGATGGCGACCTTTTCAGGGAACACCTTCCATTCGCCTTCGTGGAGCTTCTTGAAGCGGCGGATGATGTCCTGCAGAGATGCAGAGCAGAGGAAGTACTGCTGTTTGAGGCGCAGTTCCTTACCGTTCATGGAAGCGTCGTTCGGGTAGAGCACCTTGGAAATGGTTTCGGAAAGTTCCATGTCCTGCACAGCGGCGATGTAGTCACCGTTGTTGAAGTAGCTAAGGCCGAAGTCGTCGGTGGACTTAGCGCTCCAGAGGCGCAGGTTGTTCACGGTGTTGTTCTTGTAACCCGGAATCGGAGTGTCGTAGGGGAGTGCGAGCACGTAGTCCTTGGTTTCCCAACGGTTGCGGAGCTTGCCCTTTTCGTCCATCCAGCTGACCACGTAGCCGTACATGGGCACCTTGACTTCGTTCGACGGACGGGCGATTTCCCACGGGTTGGTGAGGCGCAGCCAGTTATCCGGCTGTTCTTCCTGTTCGCCGTTCACAATCTTCTGGCTGAACATACCGTATTCATAGCGAATACCCATACCGGTAGCCGGGAGTTCGAGAGTTGCCATGGAATCGAGGAAGCAAGCGGCCAAGCGGCCGAGGCCACCGTTACCGAGGCCGGCGTCGACTTCCTGTTCGCGGAGTTCTTCGAGAGTCATGCCGAGTTCGTCAAGAGCTTCGGTCACGGCGCTTTCGACGTCGAGGTTCAGAACGGAGTTGCCGAGGGTACGGCCAATCAAAAATTCGAGGGACAAGTAATAGACGCGCTTCACGTCTTTCTGGTAGTAGGTTTCCTGGGTCTTGATCCAGCGGTCAACCAAGCGGTCGCGTACGGCGTAAGCGACGGCCAGGAACTTTTCGTGGTCCGTCACGGTCGCGCTGTTACGGGCGAGCGTATGATGAATGTGGTCGGTAAATGCTTTGCGGAAAGATTCGGCATCGTTTCCGAGCACGGTCACTTCTTCAGCTTTTTTGAATGATTTTGCCATAAGACAATCCCATGGGTTAGGTTTAAAATTATACGTCATTAAGTTTAGAAATATTTACGGGTTTTGTGCGGAGCAAATAGTTAAATTAGGGGGATAGATAATAAACCAGAGGAAAAAACGATGAATATGAAAAAGTTTGTAGCCCGCAAGGCTTTCCCCGTGATTTGCGCCGCTTTTATTTCTGTTGTTATTGCTGGCTGTGGTGACGATTCTTCCAATTCTGCAAAGGCTCCTGTTGATACGACTCCGGTGGTAAATCCGACTGATTCGTCCACGACAACTCCTGTTACAGATCCTGTAACAGACCCGGCTACAAACCCGACAACGGACCCCTCGACTGAGCCGGTTACCAATCCGGAAAACCCGACTAAGGATTCTACGGTTGTGGATACGACTGTCAAGGACCCGGTGGTGAATCCGGATACTTCGACGACTCCGGGGGAACCTGCCACGAAGGTTTCTGTCAATCGCGATCCGGCTGTTGCCAATTTGGCCGTGGTTCCCGACTCTAACGGATTCTACGATGTCGGTGATATTTACAAGGCCGTGCCTGCTGAAAGCAAGATTGTCTTTGTACTTCGTCATGCCGAACGTGAATCGGGCTTGGGTAAAGAATCTCCGCTGACCGAAGTTGGCGTGCAGCAAGCGCTTGACGTGGGTGCAAAATTGGCTAGTGATGAATCCTTCTATTTTGCTTCTACGGATTTCTTGCGCACTCGCACTACCGCTGAAAAAATTGCAGAAGGTCATGGACAACTTGCTGCTGTAGTGGAAGCCCGAGATGACATTATTTACGGTAGTTACTTCTTGACGGTTCCGTCCGATACGCTTGATGCCTTGGTGTCTAAGCGCGGCGGCTCTTTCCGTTATGTTTCACAGTGGGCGTATGACCAGCCGTTTACCAACAACTATGCAATTCAGCATGGCGTGGCAACGTATTTCTACGACCTGTTCGAACGCGGTGACCAGTTTATCAACGAAGTTGTTCTGGCAAACCTTCCGAGCTGGAAGCGCGTGAATGTGCTTATTACCCACGACTTGCTTACGGAACCTTTGGCTGTCTACGCGTCTAACCGTACGGTTGACCTCAAAACTTACGAAAGCTTCCGTTGGATCAATTACGTCGCAGGCATTGCTGTTGTTGTCGATGCCTCGGGCTTGGTCACGGTATTGCCTGCCAAGGGCGTGGATCTCGGCTTCCTGAATACCAAGGAAGCTTACGGCGATAAGTAATACACGTTTATTATGAAAGTTGCTGTTCTTGGTTCTACCGGACTTGTCGGCAAAAATGTTTTGAAACTGCTCGCACGCCTCCCGCAGGTTGTGCGAGTTTTTTGCCCTGTACGAAATGTGCCGGATTTAAAGGATCTTGGGATTCTGGAAGGGACGATCAAGATTGACTTTAAGCAAGTGGATTTTGAACAAGATAACGATGCGACGCGGCTTTTTTTCTATGCGGGTTTTACCGGTTGCGACGCGGTGGTGTGTTGCCTGGGAACTACTCGAAAGCAGGCGGGAAGCAAGGCTGCTCAAGAAAAAATTGACGTGAGGCTTCCGCTCATGCTTGCGGCAATTGCGAAAAAGGCTGGCGTAAAGAATTTCTTGTGCGTAAGCGCGATGGGTGCCGACAGTCACTCGCCCTATTTTTACAACCGCTTAAAAGGCCAACTTGAAGAAGGCCTCGACATGATTGGTTTTGAAACGCTGACGCTCGTGCGTCCTTCGCTTTTGCTTGGCAAACACAAGGACAGACGCTTTGGCGAAGAGCTTTTGCAAAAGACTATCGGGGCTCATCCCGAATGGATTCCGGCTTATGTGCGACCGGTGCATGCCGAAACGGTGGCGGCTCATTTGGTGACTTCGCTCCTGAAACCACCTACGGACCACGTATGCGCGACTGACGGAAGAGTCGGCAAGCGGATTATCTATAACCGCGTGCTCGCCCAGACGAAAGTGGATGACTTGTTTTGACTATTTGAACTTCCAGAACTTGTACAAGAACTTGGTTGTTTTAATGGGCGTCTTGAGGAAGGCGCTCTTCTTGTATCCGCTAAGGGCGAAGCCTTGCAGTACCTTGTAAAGTTCGATTTGGTCTGCACGGTTGATAGCGAGCAGGAACCTGCGGAACTTGTATTCAAAGTCATGCATCTTGCCGAAATAGCCGTAGCAGCGTTTTTCGTATTGCTTGAGGAATTCTTTCGAAAGATTGCCAGCCTTAAGACCTTGGTCTACGTATTCGGCGCAGAATCTGCCTGCCCTCATTGCGGAAGCAATGCCACCACCCGTGAGCGGGTTGGTGTGGTGGGCGGCGTCGCCCACGAGGGCAAAGCGGTCAAGCGTGTAATCCTTGAGGACGCTCGAAACAGGAATCACGCCTCCGACGGTATGATTGATCTTTGCGCCCGGGAAAAGCTTTTCGAGCCATTCCATCGTAACTTCCAGAATGTTCTGCCTGTTCTTGTTTGTAATCAAGAAGCCTGCACCGAAATTCGTGACGTTCGATTTCTGCTTCGGGAAACTCCAGATGTAGCCGTCGTTAATATAGTCGTGACCTTGCCAGAACGTCAGGTAGTCGGGCTTGGTCAAGAGGCCTTGCACCTGGATATCGACGCCGGTACAGGTTTGCATCACTTTCTGACCGCAGTCGAGACCGACGATACGTCCGATACGGCTTTCGACACCGTCGGCGGCAATGACCATCTTTGCAAAAATTTCTTGGGTGCTTGTTTCGGTGACTGATCCGTTTCCGTCGCCGCTTCCGAGTACGACTCGAACCATGCGTTCGTCGCCTTCGACATCGCTTACGAATTCGGCACGGGCGCATGTTTCTACCTGGGCGCCATCGTCGGCGGCAAGCTTTGCAAGCCAGGGGTCAAAGATTTCTCGGTTGAGCATGATGCCGGTGGCGGGCTTCGGAACTTCGATGTTCACGCCGGCAGGGCCATAAATGTAGAGCCCGTTAATAATGCTTTCGATGCAGCTGTCGTCAATCGGACCGTAAGTCTTCAAGTCGGCAAGCGTCGTGCTCGCTTCGCCACAGCGTACGGGGTAGCCGATTTTTTCGCGCTTTTCGAGCAACAGGACCTTGTGGCCTGCACGGGCCAAGTTGCGGGCGGCAACACAACCGCCGGGGCCGGCACCAATGACAACGACATCGTAACGGGAATCAAGCATCGTCCACCTCCACGATTTTCAGTGCGCCAACAGGGCATGTCCTGGAGCAAATGCCGCACTTGATGCATTTTTCGTGATCAATCTGCAAGTCGAGCCCGTACATATCGAGCGCCATCTTGGGGCATGTCCCCACGCAGCCTGCACAGGCGAGGCAAATTTTTCTGTCGTGAACGAGAGTCTTCATTATGTGAGAATATAGCAAAAGAAGAATAATTCGGACTTCTGATTTCAGAATTCGGAATTAATACTTATAATCGCCGGTCAAACGCTTCAAGAAATCGTCGCGAATCAGGGGCTTGTCGAACAGGAACCCTTGGGCGTTCTTGCAGTTGATGCCCTTGAGGTAATCGGCCTGTTCCTGGGTTTCGACGCCTTCGGCAATTACATCCTTGTTGAGTTCCTGGGCCATTTTGACCACGTTCCTCAGAACGATTTCGTCGTGGGAATCTTCTTTACCGATATTGTTCAGCAGCGACTTGTCGATCTTGACGACGCTGATGTTGTAATCCTTGAGCACGTTCAGGGTCGAATAACCGGTGCCAAAGTCGTCGATGGCCACTCCGATACCGTTCTTGCGCATGATGTCGATGAACTTCTGCATGGCGATGGAATCGTCGAAATCGGAGACTTCGGTCAGTTCGATTTCAATGTACTTGCCGTCGATTTCATGCTTGCGGAGGGTATCAAGGATGCGGTCGGCAAAGTCTTCGTTGCGCAGGTGCAACTTCGAGAAGTTCGAAGAAATGCGCACGGGGGTAATGCCGGCCTTGAGCCAGTCACCAATATCGCTACATGCGGTTTCAAAAACGTAAAAATCCAGGTCGCAGATGGTGCCTTCACGTTCCAGAATGGGAATGAAGTCCATGGGGGGGACAATGGTCTTGTGACGGACCCAACGTGCCAAGGCTTCGGCACCATTGATTTGCTTGTTGTCGAGGCAGACCTTGGGCTGGTAGAATACCACCAGTTCGCGGTTTCGCATGGCGTTGTGGAATTCAGCCGAGATTTCCCTTTGGTGGATCGACTGAATCTGCATTTCCTTGGTAAAGTACACCACGTCGCGGGTTCTGATGATTCTTGCTGCCTGCATGGCGGTCGCGCAGTTGTTCAGGGCGTCGCCGACAATGACGTTTTCTTCGATGGGGTAGACGCCAATGCGCGCCTGGAGGCGGATGTTCATGGGCTTTGGACCCTGGTTTGCGGTCAGTTCGCAAACGGTGAACTTTTCAACAAATTCTTTATGATGGGCTTTTTTGGTCAAAACAAAGAAGTTGTCGCCGCCGAGACGGGCAATCAGTTCCGTGTTGTCGAGGAACTGTAGAATCTGCTTGACGTACATCTTGAGGGCGAGGTCGCCTATATTGTTGCCCATGGCCTTATTGATGTACTTGAAATTCTTGAGGTTTATAAAGTGGGCGGTGTAGTCCTTGAGGTTGTCGCCAATGAACTGCTGGGTAAATGCAAAGATGCCGGCTTGGTTGTATGCCCCGGTCATGGGGTCCGAAATGGCCGCTTTGCGGGTGTTGCCCATGAGCCGAGCGCGGCCCGAAAGAATAAAGAAGTCCCAGCTGAGGAGTTGAATAATCTGTCTTTCGCCGTCGGTAAAGGTGTGCCCCTGGATCGGGTGGGCCTGGAAGGTGAAAGAACCCTGCTCGCCGGTAGTCATGGTCTCGGAAAAATCCGGGTTAGTGGGCTTTTCGGGGAGGACGGCCTTGTCGTGGTAGGCGGTAAATTCCCCAGAAATGCCGTTGGGGGCAAACTGGCTAACCGGTGCGTAGAAAAGGCAGTTTACATAGCCGATATTTGCGTTTTTTGCGAGCGGGGGCAAATTTCGGGCTAATGTGGCTAGAATTTCCTCTGTACTAAAGACAGGTCCCAAAAGCTTGGACCTAAAATCAAGATACATACTATTATACAGCGGAATATCCATTAAATCCTCAACATACCAAAACCGCGCCAAAATTACAAAAAAAGTACATTGGCTGCAAGTTTATTTTGGCGGAGAACCGCCAAAATCGGTTGTTACCCCTTCAATATATCTTTTTTTTCCGAGAAAAGTGCTCTATATCACATGCAAAAAACAATGAAAAATGTTAGCTTAATCTAACTAGGGGCCGGCAGGGGCAGTAATGAATAAAAAACATTTCAAAATGGCCCTTTTGGATATTCATCCCTCTCACTTTTCTATCTTTACGCTCGCATTTAAAGAGGTAACCTCCTATGAGTAATGAGGCAGAAAAGCCGAATTTCATTACGACTTCTCTTGACTTTCTCGTCAATTGGGGCCGTACGAACTCCCTATGGCCGTTTCCGTATGGTACGGCATGCTGTGCAATCGAATTCATGAGTACCGAAGTGGGCCGCTACGACTTGTCTCGTATCGGTTCAGAATACGTTCGCTTTACGCCGCGTCAGTCCGACGTGCTGCTTGTGGCAGGAACGATTTCTTATAAGCAGGCTCCGATTCTCAAGCGCATGTACGAACAGATGGCAGAACCCCGCTGGGTGATCGCCATGGGTGCTTGCGCCAGCTCTGGCGGTTTCTATGACTGCTATTGCACGGTGCCGGGCATTGACCACATTATTCCGGTAGACGTGTATATCGGTGGCTGCCCCTCCCGCCCGGAAGCTTTCTTCGAAGCCATGTTTGACCTTCAGAAGAAGATCAAGGACGAATCTTATATGAAGCAGCGCGCTGAACGCGTGAAAGACCAGCTCGAAATGATCAAGGCGAAGACTGAACAGGCGAAGGCGGAAGCCCGCGAGTTCGCTCGCGAAAAGACTGCCGAACTCAAGGAATTCGTGGCTGAAAAAGAGCAGGAACTTGTTAAGAAAGCCCAGTTCTGGAAGGAGTAATGATGGAATCCGTGATTGACATTCTAGAATCCAAGTTTGGCGCCAAGCGTGATGAAAAGGCCAAGTGGGATACCTGCGTGGTGGTTCCCAAGGAATACCTGCACAATGCGGTCGAATTCTTGAAGAATGATCCTTCGATGCAGTTCGATATGCTCCTTGACCTGGCTGGTATCGACTATCTGACTTACCCGAACCATGAAGGTCCTCGCTTTGCAATAAGCTACGCCTTCAAGTGCACAAAGAAGCCGGGCTCTCGCGTCCGTCTTAAGGTGCTGGTCAGCGAAGCCGACCTGAAGGTTCCGACTATTACCGACCTCTATGCAAGCGCCAACTGGCTCGAACGCGAAGTTTATGACCAATACGGTGTCAAGTTTGAAGGCCACCCCGACCTGCGCCGCATTTTGAACCATGTTGAATTTGTGGGCCACCCGCTCCGCAAGGATTACCCTGCCCAGAAGCGTCAGTGGCTGTCGACGACCGATTTCTTGATTCCGGAACTGGAAAAGCGCCTGGAATCCAAGGGCTACAGGATTGTCCAGCGTTCTAAGGAAATCATGCCTGTCGAAGAAGAATACCTTGAAGGGAGTATCAGAGAATGATCGTACTTGACCCGAATGGCGAAAAAGTAAACCTGATGGCCCTGAACGTGGGCCCGACGCATCCGGCGACTCACCACTGCGTGCGCTTGCTGGCTGCCCTCGATGGCGAAACCATCGTGGCCGGTGTCCATGAAATCGGCTTTATGCACCGCGGCTTTGAAAAGATGGTCGAACGCGGCACCTGGCAGCAGGTGATCCCTTACACCGACCGCTTGAACTACTGCTCTGCAATGATGAACAACATTGCTTTCTGCCGCGCTGTCGAAAACATGTACGGTATCGAAATCCCGGAACGCACCAAGGTGCTCCGCGTGATTGTGAACGAACTCTCCCGTATTAACGACCACTTTATTTGCGTGGCTGCCGCATTCCAGGACTTGGGCGGTACGACTCCGTTCATGTACGCCTTTAACCCGCGTGAAGAAATCATGCTGATTTGGGAAAAGCTCACGGGCGCACGCCTCACCAACAGCTTTGCCCGCATCGGCGGCCTCTACCGCGACAGCTACGACGGCTTCGAAGAAGACGTGCTCGCCGCTTGCAAGTCGGTGGAAAAGGCCCTCAAGGACCTGCATGCCTGCTTGGACCGAAACCGTATCTTCCTTGACCGTACCGTGGGCGTTGGCAAGATTTCTGCCGAACGCGCTATCAGCTACGGCTGGACCGGTCCGTGTCTCCGTGCTACAGGTGTCGAAAGCGACCTCCGCAAGGACGAACCCTACTACGACTACGAAACCTACGACTGGGAAGTCGTGGTCGGCACGCAGGGCGACGCCAACGACCGTCTGCAGGTGCGTCTCGCTGAAATTGAAGAATCTGTGAAGATTGTGCGCCAGGCCCTGAAGCGCCTCGCTCCGGGCCCGGTCGACATTGTCGACCCACGCATCCGCGTGCCCGCGCACAAGCTTGCCTACCAGGACATGGAAGCCCTTATCGGCCGCTTCAAGAGCGTGTACGAAGGCATCCGCGTGCCCGAAGGCGAATACTACTGCGCAAGCGAATGCGCTAACGGCGAACTCGGCTTCACCATCGTCTCTGACGGTAGCGGCCACCCGTACCGTATCAAGGTGCGTTCCCCGTCGTTTGCCCATGTGTCTGCATTTAACGAACTGGTCGAAGGCCTTACCCTTGCCGATTCTATGGCAACACTGCCTGGCCTCAACATGATTGCTGGAGAACTTGACCGATGACACAACATATTCAAGGTGCAGTTCAGTTTGTATCGAATAACCATTTGAAGTTCGACGGTCCGAGCGAAGCCATTCCGGCCCTTCCGGATCCGGCGCAGACCTTTGGCCACGTGCACAAGGCTGTTCCGCAGCCGCCGACCAAGGAAGTGCTCGCCAAGCTCGACACTCCCGAAATCAAGGAACGTTGCGCCGACTTGCTCAGCCGCTACCCGGTGGGCCAGGGTGCCCTCCTTGAAGTCCTTTGGCTGGTGCAGGGCGTGTTCGGCTGGGTTCCGACTGAAGGTATCCGCTGGGCTGCAAATGTTTGCGGTTGCGCTCCGGCTCACGCTCTCGGCGTCGCTACTTTCTATACCATGTATAACCACGCTCCCAAGGGCAAGTTCCTGTTGCAGTTCTGCCGCAACATCAGCTGCGCTATCAAGGGTGCCCAGCCGCTGATCAAGTATGTCGAAAACAAGCTCGGCATCAAGAGCGGCGAAACCACTCCCGACGGCATGTTCACGATTCTTCAGGTGGAATGCTTGGGTAGCTGCGGCAACGGCCCCATGATGCTGGTGAACGATGACTTCGCCACCGACGTGGTCGACGGTCAGCTCAAGATGAAGCGCGGTACGACTCTTACCGAAGCAAGCATCGATCGCATTATCGATTGGTGCAAGGCTCACGCCAACAACATGCCGAAGCACGACGTGCTCGGTGGTGTGGTGAAGGGCCACGGCGGCCACCCCGGTGCTCCGGGCGCTACGGCTAAGCCGCAGGTTGCTGACTACGCTCCTCCTTCTCCGGTCTTGAACGTGAAGGCAGAAGCCGACGAAAACGGTGCCACCCTCACTTGGAAGGGCGCTCCTGAATTCACGAAGCTTGTCGTCGAAAAGAAGGATGGCAGCAACTGGGTCGCTGTGGGCGAGCCCGGCGTGAAGGACAAGGCTTTTGTCGATGCAAGCGGCAAGGCGGGTGATGTCTATCGCATGATTGCAACTTCCGGTGAACGTACGGCTAAGCCTTCCAAGGAAGCCGTCACCACCCAGAAACCGGCTCCGGTTGAGGAGGCTAAGGCTTAATTATGGCAGAAGCAATTAAAGTTTGTACGCAAAACTTTGGCAAGGGTGCCCAGGACATTGAAGTCTACAAGAAACTGGGTGGCTATGCCAACATTTCTGAACGCTTGTTCAACATGAGCCAGTTCGAAGTGATTGACTACGTGCAGCGTTCCGGTCTTCGCGGCCGTGGCGGTGCAGGCTTCCCGACCGGTATGAAGTGGAGCTTTGTTCCGCGCAATTCCGGCAAGCCCGTGTATATCGTAGTGAACGCTGACGAAGGCGAAGGCGGTACGTTTAAGGATCACTTCCTGATGATGGAAGATCCGCACCGTTTGATCGAAGGCTTGATTATTGCAGCTTGGGCTCTCGGTAGCCGCGCCGCATATATCTACTGCCGTGGCGAATTCCTGCCCTGCATCGAAAGCTTGAACAAGGCTTTGAACCAGGCATACGCCGCCGGTTACCTCGGCGAAAACATTTGCGGAACCAAGTTCAGTTTCGATATCTTTGTTCACCGTGGCGCTGGCGCCTACATTTGCGGTGAAGAAACTGCTTTGATTAACTCCCTCGAAGGCCAGAAGGGTCAGCCCCGCCTGAAGCCGCCTTTCCCGGCAGTGAGCGGTGCATGGAAGTCTCCGACTTGCGTGAACAACGTCGAGACCATCATGGCTCTCCCCTGGATTTTCCAGCATGAACCCGAAGAATACGCCAAGATGGGTACTCCCCGTGCCGGCGGTACCAAGGTGTTCTGCATCTCGGGCGACGTGAAGAATCCGGGTGTGTACGAAGCTCCGCTCGGCACTCCGATGATGACGATGATTAACGAATACGCCGGTGGCGTCGTAGGCGGAAACCTGAAGGCTGTCTTGCCGGGTGGTTCTTCTTGCGCTCCGCTGAACGCTGGCGAATGCGCCGTTGCTACCATGGACTACGAATGCCTCGCTTCCATGAAGACGATGTTCGGTTCGGGCGCCATGATCGTGATTAACGATACTCACAATATGGCTGAACTCCTGAACGTGCTCGGCAATTTCTACAGCCACGAATCTTGCGGCCAGTGCACTCCGTGCCGCGAAGGTACGGGCCTGCTGCACCGCATTCTGAACCAGATTGTGGACGGCAAGGGCCACGATGGCGACGTGGAACTGATGCAGAGCCTCTCTGGCGGATTTGGCGGCGTGACGATTTGTCCGCTTTCCATTTCTCTCGGTGGCCCGGTGAACAGCTACACGGCAAAGTTCAGAGCTGACTTTGATGAATTGATTGCAAAGAACCCCGAACATGCCAAGCCGCGTGTTCAGGAAAACTATCGTCCTGGAATTTTCTGGTAATAATATGAGTAACTACTATAACATGCCGAAACTCCCGACTGAGAACAGCCCGAAGGTGGAAATCTTCGTGGACGACAAGCCGGTGATGGTTCCGGGCGACACGAACCTCCTCGAAGCCCTGAAGGCTGTCGGGATTGAAACTCCTCACGTATGTTACCACCCGTATTTGCCGGTGTCCGGTAACTGCCGCCAGTGCCTGGTGGAACAAGAAGGCCCTCGCGGTCGCATGCTGGTGATTGCATGCTACACGCCGGTCGCTCCGGGTATGAAAATCTACACGCCGGCATCCAGCGCCCGCGTGAAGAACGCCCGCAAGGCAACCCAGGAATTTATGCTGGTGAACCACCCGCTTGATTGCCCGATTTGTGACAAGGCCGGTGAATGCACCCTGCAAGAAAACTACATGGAAGCAGGCCAGAACGAATCTCGTATGCGTCCTGAATATGGCAAGAACTACCACGGCAATCCGGAACATCAGTTTATTGATGCCAAGGGTCAGGTGCGTGGCGGTAAGCATGTGGACCTTGGTCCCCGTGTTTTGCTTGACGAAGAACGTTGCGTGCAGTGCGACCGTTGCGTGCGCTTTATGCGTAGCATCGCCGGTTCCGAACAGCTGCAGCTTGCTGGCCGTGCTGACCATACTTACATTACGACCTTCCCGGGCGAAAAGCTGGATCACGAATACGACTTGTGCGTGACCGACGTTTGCCCGGTGGGCGCCATGACCGCGAAGTACTTCCGTTTCCAGAAGCGCGTTTGGCTCTTGAGCCACACGCCGACGGTTTCGATGGATGACTCTCTCGGTGCAAACATTTGGCTGGATCACGCCGACGGTCACATTTACCGCGTGATGCCGCGTTGCAACCCCGAAGTGAACCGCAGCTGGCTTTCGAACACCAGCCGTCTCGCTTTCCAGAACTTCGACAAGAACCGCTTGCCGGCTATGGGCTTCCATGTGATTCAGGAAGCTCTCGCCGAAGTCAAGAAGGTTGGGGGCAAGGTCGCCCTCGTTGCCGGTGGCTCTTGCACCATCGAAGATCTCGCCGCACTCCGCATGCTCAAGGATAGCCTGGGCGACTCCGCCGAACTTTTCGGCGGCACCTTCAAGAAGGTGGGTGCCCCCGACGGAATTGCCATGAGTGGCGATCCGCTCGCTAACCGCGCTGGCTTCAAGCTGCTCGGCATTCCTGACAGCAACCTCGACGATCTCGTGAAGCGCGCTTCTGAATTCAAGGTGCTCTTGACGGTGAATGCAGATCTCTTTGGCGAAGGTGGCTCTGCCGTTTCTTCTCTCGAAAAGATTGCGACCCGTATCGTCTTGTCTGCTTTCAACGACGCTACCGCCAACAAGGCGACGCTTGCTTTCGGTATTCGTCACTGGAGCGAAGTTCAGGGCACTATGGTGAACAGCCTGAATATTCTTCAGAAGCTTTCTGCCTGCCCGGTTTGCCCCGATGAAAAACTTCGCCCGGCTTACGACGTTCTCTCCGAACTCGCCGGCAACAAGTTCGAAAGCGCATTCGACGCCTTCAAGAAGGCTGGTGAATACGCAAGCGTGCTTGCAGGACTTTCTTACGATACCATCAAGAATACAGGTAAGTTGCTCGAAGGAGGTAACGCCTAATGGATATCATCGAATCCAAAACCTGGGTGGAATGGGTCATTACCATTGCGAAGTTCGCCTTCTGCTTTGTTCCTGTCCTTTACATCCTGTTGTTGATTCCTATGGAACGCCGTGGCGCCGGCTTTATGCAGGATCGTCAGGGACCGAACCGTTCCTATATCAAGATCCCCTTCTTCGGTAAAATCCGCGCGTTCGGCTATGTGCAGAACATGTGCGACGGTACCAAGCTTTTCTTCAAGGAAATGTTTGCTCCGACCGGTTCCAAGAAGTTCCTCTACTACGTGGCTCCGGCTATTCCGTTTGCCATCGTGTTCTTAAGCCCGTGTGTGATTCCGTGGTTTGGCCCGATGGTCTTTGAATGGGGTGGCAAGGTGGTCCGCATTGCAGGTCCGATTCTCGATACCGAAGTGGGCATCCTGTTGCTTTTCGGTTTCAGTTCGCTTTCTGCCTACGGTGCCGTTCTCGCAGGCCTTAGCTCCCGTTCCAAGTACAGCTACCTCGGCTCTCTGCGTACGACTGCAATGACGATCAGCTACGAAGTCTGCCAGGGCCTTTCCATGATGGGTCTCCTAGTGCTCGCAGGTTCCTTCAGCCTTACCGATATCGTGACTTGGCAAGAAAACCATGTGTGGGGCATTGTCGCTCAGCCGGTGGCTTTCTTCTGCTTCTTGATTGCGACGATTGCCGAAACGGGCCGCGCTCCGTTCGACGTTGCTGAAGGTGAACCGGAACTCGTTGCCGGTTACCACACCGAATATGGCGCCATGCAGTTCGGCCTGTTCTACATGGGCGAATACTCCCACATCTGCATTAGCAGCCTTTTGGTGGCAACCCTCTTCTTGGGTGGCTACTCGGTTCCGTTTGTATCGACTGCAACTATTCAAACCCACATGGGTGGCTCCTTGGCCATTCTTTGCTGGGTGCTTGCATTCCTCGGTCTTGCATTCCTCCACATGATTTACCGTTACTCTCGTAAGCTAGCCGCTTCCAAGCAGAGCAACAAGATGGAAATCCTGCAGGAATACAAGCTCTACAAGGCGATTGCATGGGTTGTTACCGCAGCCTTCATTGCCGCCGGCGTTTGCTCCTGGCTCTACTACAACCCGGAATACTCCATGGTTAACGGCGTTGTCGTGAATAGCCTGGGTGCCGCTCTCGGTACTGCCGCCATTCACCTGCTGGTGCTCCTCGCCAAGAGCGTGTTCTTCTGCTGGGTGTGGATTTGGGTCCGCTGGACGCTGCCGCGCTTCCGCTATGACCACGTGATGCATCTCGGCTGGAAGATCATTTTGAACATCGCTATTTTGAACCTCGTCGTGACCGCCGTGGTCGCGAAGCTGATGGGAGGTAACTAATGGCCCGCGTTATTAAGCAAAGACCCATGAACTGGGTAGAACGCCTCTACATTTTCGAGGCCATTCGCGGCTTGTGGACAACGCTCAAGCATGCGGCCCGCGGCCTGTTCCGCTACGAAGAACTTCCGACGATTTCCTATCCGGAAGGCCAGCCCGAAGTTCGCAGAAGCTACCGCGCCAAGCATCGTCTGATGCTCCGTGCCGACGGCACGCCCCGTTGCGTAGCCTGTGGCATGTGCGCTGCGGCCTGCCCTGCCCATTGTATTTATATCGAAGCGACCGCCAGTGACGATCCGCGCATCGAAAAGAAGGTCAAGCGCTTCGATATCGACCATTTGACTTGCGTGTTCTGCGGCCTTTGCGTTGAAGCCTGTCCGGTCGATGCGCTCCGTATGGATACCAAGGAAATCATCTTTGAACACCGTACCCGCGACGAATTCGTGGCAACCCTCGAAACTCTCACGAGTTGGAATCCGAAGGATTACCCCGATGACGCTCAGAGCCAAGTGGCTCCGGGTGGTACCAAGAATGCCGAGGCCCGCAAGGTCTGGGGAATGGAGGTTAAAAACTAATGCTAGCCTTGATTTACTTTATCATTCTTGCCGTGGTTGCCGTGGGAGCCGCCCTCTGCGTGTTCCTTTCGAAGCATCCGCTTTACGGTGGTCTTTCTCTCGTTTTGACCATGCTCTCGCTCGCTGGCATTTACGGCCTTCTGGGTAGCCCCTTCATCGGTGTGGTACAGATCATGGTCTATGCGGGTGCTATTATGATGCTCCTCGTGTTCGTGATTTCGGTCTTGAACGCGGCGAAGGACAACAAGACTCCCATGTTTGACGGCGTCTCGATCTTTGTGATTATCGGCGTACTCGCGCTTGCCGGTCTCGTCGGTTTTGCCCTGGTGCTTTCGCCCATGGGTTTCGACGTCACGACGCTTCGCGGCTCTGTCGAAATGACTTCTTCGAACCTGTTCAATACGGCCCAGGATGGTCCCGGTTACTTCGTGCTTTTCGAAGTGCTCGGCCTGTTGCTGCTTTCTTCGATGGGCGCTGCCGTGCTTATGGCTAAGAAGCGCCTGGGTACTGACGAAGCTGTCGCCGAAGAAAAGGAGGAAAAGTAATGGAACTCCAACCGATTTATATTCAGATTCTTGCCTTGGTGCTCTTTACCATTGGCCTCATTACGGCTCTTGCTCGCCGTAACGTGTTCTTCGTGCTCATGGGTGTCGAACTTGCCCTGAATGCGGTGAACCTTTCTTTCGTGGGCTTTGCAAAGACGCTTCCTGCCGAATTGAGCGTGGCCGGCCAGATTGTGCCGCTGTTCTCGATTGCGGTTGCCGCTGCCGAAGCTTGCGTGGGCCTTGCACTCGTGATCCTCATTTTCCGCAACCGCGAAAGTGTTGATTCCGATAACTATTCTAACATGAAGGGGTAAGCAATGACAAATTTACCGCTTTGGTTTGTACCTCTTTTCCCGCTCTTGGGAACGATCCTACTTGCAACGATTGCCCTTGTTTCTTCGGGTAGCAAGAAGGGCCCTTCCGAAGGCTTCGTGGGCGCCCTCTCGGTGTTGTTCCCGGTGCTTTCGTTCTTGAGCGTTGTCTTGCTCGCTTTCGGTATGCCTGAAGAAGGTGTCCGTCAGACGCTTTGCAACTGGATTGATATCCCGCTGCTCAAGGTCGATATCGGATTCCTGTTCGACGGCCTTTCCCGCGTGATGCTCCTGTTTGTCACTGGCATTGGTTCGCTCATCGCTCTCTACTCGATCGGTTACATGCACGGCGACCGCGGCTTTACCCGCTTCTTTGCCTACATTAACCTGTTCCTGTTCAGCATGATCGTGCTCGTGCTTTCCGACAGCTTGCTCCTGACCTTCCTCGGTTGGGAAGGCGTGGGTCTCTGCTCTTACTTGCTCATCGGTTTCTGGAACCACGACCTGAACAACTGCAAGGCTGCAAACAAGGCCTTCATTGTGAACCGCGTGGGTGATATCGGATTCCTGCTCGGTATGCTTTGCTTGGCAACCTTGGGCGGCTCCGCTATTCTGAATTACGATGCCTTGAATAAGTTCATTGAAATGCTCATTGCCGGTGGCCACGTGGATCTCGCCGCTCCGATCTTGATGATTGCGGGCCTCTTGTTCTTCGTGGGTTGCACGGGTAAGTCTGCTCAGATTCCGCTTCTCACCTGGCTCCCGGACGCTATGGCCGGTCCGACACCTGTGTCTGCACTTATCCATGCTGCTACCATGGTGACTTCGGGCGTTTACCTGCTTGCTCGTCTTAGCCGCATGTTCTCGGTGATTCCTGAAGCTCTCGTGATTATCTTGATTGTGGGTATGCTGACCGCCTTCTGGGCTGCTGTCGCTGGCCTTTTCCAGAACGACATCAAGAAGGTGCTTGCTTACTCGACGATTTCTCAGCTCGGTTACATGTTCATGGCCGCAGGCGCTTTCGCCTTCGACGCTTCTATCTTCCACGTGTTCACCCACGCCTTCTTCAAGGCCGCCCTCTTCTTGGGTGCCGGTGCCGTGATTCACTCCCTTGCGGGTGAACAGGATATGCGTCGCATGGGTGGCCTTATCAAGAAGACCCCGATTACCGCTTGCGTGATGATCTTCTCGTTCCTCGCCATTATCGGTTTCCCGGGCTTTGCAGGTTTCTGGTCTAAGGACTTGATTCTGGAACGCATTTACACGAATGCTCCGTATGGCGATTTCTTCTATGGTGCAGGTCTCCTCACGGCTGTGATTACGGCGGTCTACATGGGTCGCTTGATTATCATGACGTTCTTTGGTGAATACCGCGGCTCCAAGGAAAGCGAAGAACACATTCACGAAGCTCCGGCCAGCATGCTTATCCCGATGGTGGTGCTTGCTTTCGGTGCTGTGTTTGCCGGTTACCTGTGGGCCGATTCCATGGGAATCAAGTTCTTCGAACATACGCTTGCGCCGGTGGTGGGCGATGCCCAGAATTACTTGACGAGCAAGCTTGATATTGCCCATGTGAACCCGATGACCTTTGCCTGCTTCGGTACGGCCGCAGCAGTGCTCGGTATGATTATCGCTTTCGCGGTCTACGGACGTGCGCGCGTTCCGCGTATCTCTACCAAGGAAAGCAGCGCTCCTGTTGGTTTCAAGGCCGATTGGACGTTCTTCTTTGACTACATCCACGAAATTTTCATTGTCATAACGAAGGTTGCCGCTTTTGTTGTCGACATGATTGTCGATAAGATTCTGCAAGGTATTCAGTGGACTATCGGTTCCATTGTCGAAATCGTGGGCGATGGAGTGAGCTCCTTCCAGGTGCGCAAGGTGCGTGTGCAGCTTACGCTTAGCTTGGTAGGTGTCGTTGCTTTGGTCGCTGTTGTTCTTTTGACCGGAGGTTTGTTCTAATGCTTTTACATCTCCTCGTCTTAGCTCCTTTTGCTGCTGCCATTTTGATGATGGCAACATCCAAGGAAGATCCCAAGTCTTCTTCTAGACTGGCCTTCTTGTTCGGCTTTACCTTCGTCGCTTTGTCGATTTCCCTGATTGCCGCGGGCAACCAGGCGACCGAAGCCGTCGAATGGTTCCGTATTCCGGGTGCGAAGGGCCCCGTTTACTACTACCTGTATAGCCATGGTCTTGGCGCCTGGATGGTGTTCCTTTCTACGGGACTTTCCCTGGTCGCCTTGATTACGGGCCGCAACACCTTCGAAAACAACTACCGCAACTTTGCAATCGCCATCTTTGCGTTGATGGGTGCCATGAATGGTACCTTCCTCGCTGCCGATGCGGTGCTGTTCTTCTTCTTCTTCGAAGCAATGGTGTTCCCCGCAGCAGTGTTGATCGCTGGCTTTGGTGGTGCTGACCGCAAGAAGGCTGCCATGACGTTTGCGATTTACACCCTGGTGGGTTCTGCCCCGATGATGGTTGCCCTTTGGTATCTGCTTACGGTTGCAGACAATTCTCTGGTGCTTTCTTTGGCGGTGGCAATCCAGAATCTGGACCCGTCGATGCAGGTGACACTCCTGGTTTGCTTCTTGCTTGCCTTCCTCGTGAAGACTCCGTTGTTCCCGTTCCACGGCTGGCAGGCGATTACTTACGCCGAAGCTCCGGCTCCGCTTTCGGCAATCCTTACGGGTGCCATGAGTAAGGCTGGCGTGTTCGGATTCATCGCCTGGATTCTTCCGATTTTCCCGCTTTCGATGGAAGTTGTCGATAGCATGTTGTGGCTCGGCTTGTTCACGGCGATTTACGGATCGCTCATGGCTCTCCGCGCTACCGACGGCAAGAAACTTTTGGCTTACAGCTCTATGGGTCACTTGGGCCTTGCTGTGGCAGGCGTGTTCAGCTTGTCTGAATCGATGCTTCCGGCTGTGCTCGTGCTTTTGGTCGCTCACGGTCTTAGCGCTGGCGCCCAGTTCTACCTGATGGGTATTGCAGAACGCTTTGCCGGTACCCGCAATATTGAACAGCTCGGCGGTCTTTCTGCCCGCAATCCGGTGTTCAGTTCCCTGTTCGGTTTTGTGGCTGTGCTTTCGCTTGCGGTGCCTGGTACTGCCGGATTCGTGGGTGAATTCACGGTGCTCATGTCCCTGTGGGATATGGGTCCGCTTCCGGCCCTTGCCGCAGGTCTTTGCCTGATTCTCTCGGCCGCCTACGTGCTCCGCTTTGTGCAGAAGGTTATCTTCGGTAAGCCGGCCCGCGACTACGAAGATGGCAAACGCATGACCGCTCTCGAAGGCTCTTCGGTCGGCGTCATGGGTGTTCTCCTGTTGGTGTTCGGTATGCATCCGGCATTCATCACCAACGCTCTGCAGCTCTTCGATGAAACTGCCGTGCAAGAAATGAACAAGGTGACGCACCAGTCCGATGTTGCCACCGATGCAACCGTCGAAGCTTCTGCCGATTCTCTTGGCGACGCCGTGGTTGACGAAAATATTGCTGCCGTGGCACAGCCCATGACCGAAGATGATTTGCGTCAGCTGGATTCCAACTTGAAGGCAAACGGCTTTACCGACGAAGAACGCGCTTCGCTGATTGCTCAGCTCAAGAACATGAGCGAATCCGAAGTTGCCGATGCGGAAAACGCTTCTGAATCTAACGAGGCCACAGCAAACGAGGAGGCTTCTAAACATGAGTAATATCGTTAATCTTTTGCCCGTGATTTTGGTTGCCGCAGGCGCCCTGGTGTCGCTTGCTGCTGAACCGTTCATCAAAGACGAAAACAAACACAAGGTGCTTCCTTGGGTGGCAAGCTTCTTTATCGCGCTTGCTGTCGGTGCTTACTACCTGACGACGAACGACACGTTCATGGACTTGTATGCCATGGACCCGATTCGCCGCGTGCTCGGTGCATCTGTTCTCCTGTGCGCTTTCCTTGGCATTTCGAGCCTCCAGTGGACTCTCGGTCATGAAAAGTTCAAGGGTGGTGAAGCTTACGGTCTGTTGATGCTTGCCACTGCCGGTGCGCTTCTAATGACCCAGTCCATCGACTTCTTGGCTCTCTACCTGGGCATGGAACTTTCCAGCTTCCCGATTTATGCCTTGGTGGGTCTGCGCCGCAAAGACGTGAACGCAAACGAAGGTGCCTTCAAGTACTTTGTTTCCGGTGCCATTTTCAGCGTCATCTTCCTTTACGGTGTCGCTCTCATTTATGGTGCTACCGGTTCTACGCATATCTTTGCCTCTGTTATCGCTGGCCGCGGCCTGCTTTACGGCTTGGGCGTTCTCCTGGCTTTGTTTGTCCTCCTGTTCAAGGCGGGTGCCGCTCCGGTGCACTTCTGGGTGGCTGACGTCTATACGGGAGCCTCTGTGGCTGTGACCGGCTTTATGGCCGCCGTCGTCAAGGTCGGTGCGCTTGCCGCTCTCGGTACGCTTTGGCTGGGCTCGCTGGTGACCCGCATCGGTTCTGCTCCGGCTTGGAACCTCGCCGAGCAGGTGACCATCCACAGCGAAAACAAGAGCTTGTTCTATGTGATCGTAGTGGTGTCGTTGCTTTCTATGGCCATCGGTGCTTTTGGCGGTCTCGCCCAGAAGTCTATCCGCCGCATTATGGCATACTCCGCCGTGATGAACGCAGGCTTTATCGTAATCGGCCTCTTGCTTCCGGATTATGCAACCGAAGGTACGGTGCAGATGGGTGCCATGTTCTACTTCTTGATTACCTACGCCATCGGTAGTGCCGGTGCTTTGGCCGGTATTGCTTACCTTGCTGGCAAGGACGACAAGAACGAATCTCTGGAAGATATCCAGGGCCGTGGCCGCAAGCGCCCCTACGTGGCTGTCGCTACGACGGTTTGCTTGGCAAGCCTTGCAGGTATGCCGCCTGTTGCTGGTTTCCTCGCCAAGTTCACGCTCTTTACCGATGCCCTTTCGGGTGGACTCGGTGTAATCGCAGCGATTGCCTTTGGCCTTTCGCTCGTGGCCGCAGTGTTCTACCTGCGCATCGCCTTTGTGCTGTTCATGCCGATCCAGGCTGAATGCGCATGTAAGTGCTGCTGCGGCAAGAATACGGCTTTTGCCTACTTGCTTCGCTTTGCGGTGACCCTTGCTGCAATCGCGCTCATCTTCATCGGAATTTTCCCGAAGTATGCGCTGATTGTGTAATTCGCGAATAGCTTTAGCAATCCTTAAAGAATTGATTAAGCCCGCTTTCGAGCGGGCTTTTTCTGTGCTTTGTAAAAATAATGCTTGAGAAAGCAGTACTTTTCTTATATATTTGTTACATGCACTCAGAAAATATTTAATCTAGGAGACTCATAATGAACAAAAGACTATTAATGGCTGTGAGCCTTGCTTTTGCTCAAATGGTGTGTGCTCAGGCCACGAAACATTTCTTTGTGATGATTTCGCCTGACTTTGAAGAATGGATGTCTGCCGTACCGATGATCAGTATGGATGGTGGAATGACGGGTAAAGCCATGACCGCTGTAGATGATATGTGCGGTTGGTTTTCTTATGCATTTACCGGTGAAGAACTTACGGACAACGTGGTGCTTTACCGTGATGACGACACTGAACGAGAAGACGTAATAGGTGTGAATGGTAACTGGGAAACCGCTGCCACGGCTCAACCGATAGCGTTGAAAATGCTCTTTAATATGGGAGTTGATTCCCTGTTCTTTGTACCAGACGAAGATCAGAAAACCAATGGCGATGGTTACTACTACAGCAAGGCGGAAGTAGACGGTATAGAAGGTACCTGCTCTTATGTTTTGGCCTCCATTATTTACGATACTGATGCTAGTCTGCATCCGGCATTCTCTTGCTATTCCGCTAGTGGCAAAGATTGCCAGCAAGGAGCCTTGGATGTAAAAGCTGTGGCCGCACAGGAAGCCGCATATGCTTGCTTTGGTGTGACTCAGGGCCTTGTGTATTCAACTCTTGATGCGACTGTTCCTCAGTCCCAGAGAAAGCCGAAATTGAGTGCTAGCGGCAAGAAGTGCTTTATTGATGAAAAATACTTTAATATGTTGTTTAATTATACTCCGGGCGTGAACGAAAAGAGCTGCTTTGACATGCCGTTCAAGCGCGCCAAGGATGGCAAGTGGGAATTCGACTCCGATTACTATACAAGCCCGGGAACTTCTGCACAGGGTGGTTTTTATCCGGTAGAAACGACTACCGATGCAACAATCCTTGCTGCTGACCCGACTCAGACCCCGCTCAAGGCTGCTCGTACTAAGCGTACTGCTGATGGTCCGGTGTTTTATAGTTCGGCTCTCCGTGCCGAAGATCCTATTGAAGGAGTTCCTGTAATTGATATTCTTTGTAATGGTCCGGGTTGGAATGGCGGCATGGATTGCGAAGGTCTCTTTGCCGATGGTGAAAGCACAACTGAGCCAATTTCCAGCTTCCTCGGATTAAGCGCATATGCCTGTATTTTTGGTTGGAGCTGCCCCCAAGATCCCCCTGAAGGTTGGGCTTTCTATAATGGAGAACCGCGCTGGACATCTAAGGTAAATGATGATGGCACTGGTGGCCGTAATCAGCATTACTGTTTAGAATCTCATGCTAAATTTGTTTATAAGCCCGGTCTGAAATTTAGCTTCCGTAGTGAGGGGGGTGATGCTTGGGTCTTTGTTGATAACAAACTTGCTGTGGATCTTGGAGGCGTTCATTTATCGGCGCCGGGTTATGTGGACCTAGATAATTTTAAAGGATTAAGTGGTTCATTTGTTGCAGGAAACCAGTATGACCTAGACATCTTCTACTGCGATCGCCGTACTACTATGGCAGGCCTGCGTATCAAGACAAATGCATACATTTCGCGGAAGACTGCTATTAGCGTGAAGGGTAAAAAGAATCCGACAAATCCCGCTGAAACGTCTTACGAAATCTGCTACACGGCGACAGGCGATGGTTCTTGCGCTTCTGCTCTGACGGGTTCTGACGAAGGAAAAACCTATTGCGGCTCCGAGCTTCTGGAGGCGGGCGTAATTCCCTCTTACACGCTCGTGAACGGTAACAATATTACCGAAAACGTCGTTCCTGATTTTGAAGATGTTTCTACTTCGGGTGTGTACAAATGCGGTATCAATTTGACGAATCCTGCCACTCCGAAAGTGGACATGGATAAGTTGTGCTTGGGTGGTGGCCGTTATACCTTGTTCGTGACTATTGGTGGCAAGTCCAAGAAGGTGGCTGCCTTCCGTATGAGTAGCGATGTAGACGTGGTCTTTGCAAACGGTGTCGCCAAGGATACGAACGGTGTTGCCCTTAAGGATGGTAAGTACATCGTGGAAATCTCCGCCGTGGCTGGTGAAATGATTCCGATCTATATCTCCAATGTTGCTTCTGACGCCGATTCCAAAGACGTTGAAATCCTCCCGCAGGAGGCCATCGGTGCTGAATACACGCTTTCTTTTGATAAGTTGATGAAAGTGTATAGAAAGAGTGTTGACTCAAAGGGGAAGGAAACGTTCCAGAAGATTAGTTCTGGTGAAATGCTGACGATCGGAGAGTCCGGTATTGATACCCTCTATGCCACAGTCGATAAGGAAGATATGTCCGATTCTGTCCAGTCCTTCGAAGTGAGCGTAATGGGTAGACCCAACAGCTTGAAGCTGATCTTCGCCCTGTCAGAGGAACTTATTGAAGATAAAATTCCTGTTAAGCGGAATATTGATTTCGCTGCGCATTCTTTCCGCGTGAGCATGACTGGTCCGCTCCAGTTTACCATTGTGATGAATGAGTCTGTCGCATCGATCAAGAAAAATTTTGCGGTGATGGATCTGCAGGGCCGAATTGTACAACAGGGTGTAATCAATTCTACGGAGACCACTGTACCGGTGTTGTCGTCCGGCACCTATGTGGTCAAAGTTGGCCAGGAATTGCAGCGAATCAACGTTCGGTAGTTTCTAAAACAGGCTAAATCAAAAATCGGTCCGAATTCGGGCCGATTTTGTCGTATAGGGCAAAGGTCGGGGGCTTTCTCTGCACTTTGTAAAAAAATACTTGCGAAAGATGTGCTTTTCTTATATATTTGATACATGCACTCAAAAATATCTTTATTCGTTTTAAGTTTCCTTCTGCTGCCGGTATTTACGGTTGCTAAGCAGATTGCCGTTCTAGAAACTGTCGCGCAAAGTGATTTGCTGACACTTCAAGAAAAACAGTACCTGACCGATGTTCTGCGAGGGGAGGCGGTTAATGTATTGCCCGCCGAACAGGATTGGACGGTTATGACGCGTGAAAGCATTAACGCCTTGTTGCCTCCTGAGAAAGTGGCTGAAGAATGTGAGGGCGCCTGTATTGTTGAAACGGGCAAGGCTGTTTCTGCAGATTTTGTTGCCCAGGCTCGTGTGATAAAATTTGGTTCTTCGCTGGCCATTAGTGTAGAACTTTATGAAATGACCGAGAATAAGTTGGTGTCGAGCTTTAATGGCCGAGGCGCGAATGTTGAAGATATTGAAAAAATCATTAAGGAACAATCTCCGGATTTTTTCAAGAAAGCTTGTGGTTCGGCTTGTGACAACCAGAGCGCCGTTGAAGAAGCTCCTATAGGGCATCAGCGCGTTATTGTAGAAATAGAAACGGACCCTTCTGGGGCAGTTCCTATGGTAGATGGCAAAGCTATTAAATGTACTAGCACGCCTTGTAAGGCCCTGTTAGAAGTGGGTGAACATCGTTTGACTCTATCAAAAAAACTTTTTGAGGATAAAGATTCGCTTGTAAATATCGTTGAAAATAATCAGAAACTTTCGTTGAAATTGGAATCAAATGCGGGTTCGCTGGCTTTAAAACCTGTTATGCCGGGAAAGTTTGATCAGAATCAGGCGAAAGTTAAGATCGATGGAGAAAAAGGACAACTCGGAATCAATGAACTTGCACCCGGTGCTCATAAGGTTGTTATCAAACATCCTTGCTATGATCCGATAAAGTTAGAAGCAACGGTTGAAAAAGGTAAAGTCTCGATATTCAGTGATACATTGAAACGCGGTGTCGGTGGCTTGGAATTGGAGGCCCATCAGGGTGGTAAACCGCAATCGGTGCCGGTTTATTTTGATGGAGTCAAGGTGGGCGTAACCCCGTTCTCGGGAGAAGTCCCGTTGTGTGCGAAAATAGAGGTTGGTGATTCGTCTAATCGAGAATCGGTTCTTGCTGATTTGAAATGGCGTGAAGTCGTTAAGGTTGTTCATGAAATGAAATCGTCCAAGGAGAATCCTGTTGCACCGCAGAAAGAAACGGCTAAACCTAAAGACCAGAAAAAGCCTCTAAAGAAAAGGTTCTGGGCGGGCTCTTATATTGCAGCAACCTATAATGATTTCTACGGAACAGAATTCGGTTTTGGAAATTTGAAATCCGGTGATGATTATACGCTGAAGGTGGATGGTGCTGATGATCTTCTGGGCAATTATTGGGGAGTCGGCTTAAATGTCGGTATCAGTGGACTTTATTTGTTCAACCCGATGCTTGCGCTTCACGCTGATTTAGGTGTTGCGTCTAGGCGCGGTTCTGGAAAATCGGATGTCTCTGTAAAAGTGTTCTGGGATGATGTTACTCGCCAGCCTGAAAAGTCTGACTTGGAACTGGAATACTATGTTCGACAAATCAATATTGATGTTCCGTTGGCATTGCGTGTGATGTTGCCGAAGTCGACCTATGCAGAACTGGGACCGATGATGTCGTTCAATCTGTATTCCAAGACTAAGTTCTCTGTAACGGATGTTTATGGTACAGAAGATTTCAGGGAACATGACTGCTTTAACGCCTTTGAACTAGCAATTGTGAGCGGGGTAGGCGTAACGCGTCCCTTTGGCAAAACAATGCTTGATGTTGGTTTGCGCTTTGTTGTTGGTGTGACTCCTCTTAGCGATGGGGATGATTCGCCGAGAACTTGGCAGTGGCAGTTGAACGTAGCATATTGGTTTATTTAGTGGAGGGGTATGAATATGAAGTCAATGTTTAAGACGATTCTTTCAACTATGCTCCTGGCGCTTGCTGGGCAGAGCGCATTTGCTTTGGATGGTCGGGTTTGCGCCGAAGGAACCATTTACCTGAATGCCCCGGCATCTTGGACGGAAGCTTATGCTTTTGCTGGCGGCACATTTGTTCCTTTTGAAAAACAAGCTGATGGCTGGTGGACCGTTTCTTCTTCCCAAGTTGGTATGGGACCGGATGACTCGTTCATAATTACCTCGGCAAAAAATGACTTCTGTCAGAAGCCAGGCATCACAAGCTTGGAATGGGACCAGGGGCAATGTTCCTATCAGGCTACGATTCCTTGTAGCAAGACGGGTGACCTTTATGTTTTTGAAAATCCGACGAATCCGGGAAAGACCGTGTATAGCGAAAATCCGCCTAATGCAAAGCATTTCTTTGTGATGATTCCGCCGGATTATGAAGAATGGATGTCTGCTGTGCCGATGATTAGTATAGATGGTGGTCAGACGGGTAAGCCCATGACTGCTGTAGATGACATGTGCGGTTGGTATTCTTATGTATTCTTTAATGAAGAAATCACAGATAATGTGGTACTTTTCCGTGACAGCGATCTTGAACGTGAAGATATGATTGGCATGAATGGTAACTGGGAAATGAGTGCCTCTGCACAGCCGATCGCTTTGAACATGCTTTTTTCTTTAGGGTCAGATTCGGTCTTCTTTGTTCCTGATCAAGAACAGAAAACCAATAACGATGGCCTCTATTATAGCAGGGCCGAAGTTGATGGTATCGAAGGTAGTTGCTCTTATTCCTTGGCGGCCATTATTTATGACACAGATGCCAGTCTGCATCCGGCATTTTCTTGCTGGTCTATGGGGGGTGAAGGCTGTCAGGGCATTTCTGGTACGGCTGCTCAGGGTGTTGATAAGAAAATTGCTGTTAACGCTATTAACGACTGTATTGGTGTGATTTCGGGTATTGTGGCTGATGAACTTGATGAAACTGTTCCACAGTCCCAAAGAAAGCCGAAGATGGGCAGGAACGGTAAGAAATGCTTTATTGATGAAAAGTATTTTAACCAGTTGTTCAACTATACCAAGGGCGTGAATGAAAAGAGCTGCTTCGATATGCCGTTCAAGCGCGCCAAGGATGGCAAGTGGGAATTCGATTCCGACTATTATACCAGCCCGGGACTTACCGTACAGGGTGGTTTCTACCCGGTAGAAACTTCCACCGATTTGTCTATTCTTTCTGCTGATCCGAATCAGACTCCCGTTCCTGCTGCCCGTACCAGGCGTGCGGCAGAAGGCCCGGTGTTCTATGGTCCGGCTCTCCGTGCTGAAGATCCTATTGAAGGTGTTCCTGTAATTGATGTTTTGTGCAACGGTCCCGGTTGGGACAGGGGCATGAATTGCGAAGGTCTCTTTGCCGATGGTGAATCCACATCTTCTGCAATCATATCTCATCTTAATCTTGGTGTAAGTGCATGTGTACTTGGCTGGAGTTGTTCTTATGATGCTCCGAAGGGTTGGGCATTCTTTGTTGATGGAACTGAAACAAGGACTACTAGTGAAATGGGGTATCCTCGCTGGACGTCAAAGGAAAATGCTGCCGGTACCGGTGGTCGTAACCAGCATTTCTGCTTCGAATCTCATGCCAAGTTTACTCATAAGCCAGGGCTGAGATTTAGCTTCCGTGGTGACGATGATATTTGGGTCTATGTTGACAACAAACTTGCCGTGGACCTTGGTGGTACTCATTTGGCCGCCCCGGGTTATGTGAACCTTGACAATTTCAAGGGAAAGAGTGGAGCCCTTGTGGTTGGAAACCAGTATGACCTCGATATTTTCTTCTGTGACCGTCGCACCACAATGAGTAACGTGCGTATCAAGACGAACATGTACATCCAGCAGAAGACCGCTATTCAGGTGAAAACGACAAAGGATAAACAGAATCCGGCTGAAGTGTCTTATGATGTTTGCTACACCAAGTCGGGCGATGGCTCTTGCGCTGCGGCTATGACGGGAGACCAGATGGGAGAAACTTATTGCGGTGACCAAATTACGAATGCCGCTATGAATATTTCTTATACTCTTGTCTATGGAAACAAGCTTACTTCTGAACCGGTGCCTGGTTTTGAAAATGTCTCTACTCCGGGCGTGTACAAGTGCGGTATTGATTTGACTTCTTTGACTGCTCCGAAGGTGGATAAAGAAAAGGTGTGCTTGGCTGGTGGCCGCTATACACTGTTCATGAATATCGATGGCAAGTCCCAGAAAATGGCAACCTTCCGTGTGAGTGGCGATGTAGATGTTGTTTATGCAGATGGTGTGGCTAAGGATACGAATGGTGTTGACATTCCGGGAGGTAAGTACAATTTGCAGACTTCCGCTATAGCTGGCCAATTTGTTCCTATCTATGTATCTTCTATCACTCCAGCCGAAGGCAATACGAATGGCGTTGAAATCTTCCCGCAGGATGCTATCGGTGTGGAATACACGCTTACATACGACAAGGCACTGAGTCTTTGGTATGAGTCCGTGACGCCCGATGGTACGATTCGTACAAAGCTTGCCTCAGGTGAAAAACGTGTTATTGGACCCGCTGGTATTGATACGCTCTATGCGACTGTCAACATGGACGACATGACTGCTCCTATCCAGACATTCAAGGTGGGGGTGGCTGGCCGTGAAAATGCCGTGTCGATTAGCTTCTATCTGCCGCAGATTGCCTTTATTGAATCTATCCCGGAAGAAGGTGCCAGCGCCATGGTTGTTAGGGGCCAGACTCCGAATGCTGATGGCTCTTACGAAGAACTCTGGGCCGGTTCTGTGTATGATTTACACCTTGCCGTGTTGAAACCCAATGATGACGGTTCTTACAGCCTCTGCTTGACGGAATGTAACGGCCTCAAGATTCATAAGGGATCGATGACTTCTCCGAAGATTGACTTTATCCCTGAAGAAACAGAATTTAACAACGGTTACGCGACGATTTCTGTGCGCTCGCTGACCAAGTACCGCTGGGATATGGATCCTGCTATTCACAATCCTGCAACGATTGTTGCGGAATACAATGATTATGTGCAGGCCGTTTATAGCCCGATGTATTTCCGCGATCCGCCGGTACCATTCCCGGTTTTGGCAGATGTGTTTGACGTGAAGGGTGCAACGCCCGCACAAGAGCTGATGATTCCTGAACCGTACTTCAGCATGTCTCAGGAATACTTGGATGGTATCGGTGATTCGGTTGCGATTTACTATGATCGTCCGATTCATAGGGATTCCTTGCCGACAAAGGTTTGCGTGATGTGGGATTCGACTACGGCAGAACACCATAATCCGTATACGGAAGGATTCTCGAATATTCCGAAGGATACGGCGATAGATTGTAACGCTTTGTTGAATGTGGATGCTAATAGTGTGGACTGTTCTTCAAAAGAAGCAAATGGCTACTGCTCCAATGTTATCACCATAGGTGGTCTCAAGCTGTCTGAAAAAGTGAAAACATCTGGTGTTGGCATTGTGCGTGCATATTCTGTATTTGAAGATAAGGGTAAGAACGTGAAGCAGGGATTTGTGGCTGCACTTACAGACCGCATTGCTCCTGTGCCGCTACGTGCAGAATTGCATTCTTTGAAGGATGGAAACCAGGCGGATTATGATAGCCTTGTTGTGGTTATGTCTGAACCTGTCAAGCTTGTGGCTACCTCCGATAAGAAGAGCGCTTTGGATTATTATTTGAACTCTGCAACTGACCAGTCCGAAACAAAACGATTCGCCTCTGTTTTGGAGAAAACCGCTGTGGTGGTAAAGGCTGCAACTGAACCGGTACTTAGTGTGATCCCGGCAACAGGTGAAGGCCGTATCAAGTATATTTACTTGCGTAGCAGTTCTTCTCCGCATATTGGCGACTATGTCCGCCTTGCCGGAGACCTTGCAAACGTATTCTGGACTGATGCCGATACGGCGCATTATTCGCAGTCGTCTAAGGAATCTCTGCGTACCGCAATTGACGAGGTCTACAACTGGAATTCTCCTACAGGTTATAACGAAACAAAACGTCTCCCGTCTATGTGGGTGTCTATTGTTGGCGGTAATCCTGAAGCATTTGAAAATGATCCTGATTATGAATACGCAAAGCCTTCCTTCCGCGTGAGAATGACTGGTCCGTTCCAGTTTACCATTGTGATGGATGAATCGGTTACGTCGATCCAGAGAAACTTTGCCGTGATGGATCTGCAGGGCCGAATTGTGCAACAAGGTGTAATCAATTCTACGGAGACCACTGTACCGGTGTTGTCGTCCGGCACCTATGTGGTAAAAGTTGGCTTGGGAATGCGCCGAATCAACGTTCGTTAGCGAAAACGAATCTGTTTAACTAGAAGAAGAATCCTTTTTTGTTAAATTTATACAAAAAAGGATTTTTTTATGGATAAGATTTATCGTTCGGGCATCGGTTTTGATGTTCACAAGTTGGTCGAAGGCCGCAAGTGCATTATTGGCGGCGTGGATATTCCTTACGAAAAGGGCTTGCTCGGTCACAGCGATGCCGACGTCTTGCTGCATGCCATTAGCGATGCCTTGCTGGGCGCTGCTGGCCTCGGCGATATCGGTACGTATTTCCCGGATACAGACCCGGCGTTCAAGGGTGCTGACAGTTTGGAACTTTTGCGCAAGGTGGGCGAAGAAGTCCGTAAGGCCGGTTACGAAATCATCAATATCGATAGCATTGTGATGTGCGAACGTCCGAAGGTGAACCCGCATAAGGACCAAATGAAGGCGAATATTGCCCGTGTGCTCGGCCTGGATATCAAGCAGATCGGTATCAAGGGTACTACCACCGAAAAGCTCGGTTTTACGGGCCGTGGTGAAGGTATTGCCAGCCAGGCTGTTGCCATGGTTCGCAGCCTTTAATATCTTTTGTATAAAATACATAGTTAGGAGAACAAAGATGCTTAAACGAATCTATGCAGCTGTATTGCTGCTTGTGTTCGCCCAGGTTTCGTATGCAGCCTGGGATGGTTCCGTCAAAATTCCGAAAACGGTCAAGACCGACGGCGTAGAATACTACGAGATCACCTCTCCCGAGGAATTGATCGGTTTTTTGGATTCCGTGACGACGAAGAACATGGGCAAACCAAGCCTCAGGGCTTATTTGAAGAACGATATCGTTTTCGGTGCGGATACGTCGAAGCTTTGTTCCAAGCGGTGGGTGCGTAGTGGGCGTAGCGAGTTCTTCGAAGGTGATTTTGATGGCAAGGGCCACACTATTTACGGCTTGAATGCGGAACGTTCGTTGTTCCAAATCGTGGGTCAGGGGGGTGGCCTCGTTCACGACTTTAATGTGGCGAACAGTTCTTTTGGCAGCGATACGGCCTATATGGCCGCTGCGGTAGTGACTGAAATGCAATCGGGGCTTTCGAACGTAAACGTAATCAATACGGATGTTCGTAGTGGATTTATCGCAGGCGGCGTTGTGGCTCGAATGCTGAGCCCTTCGGATGCTCAATTGGCTTATATCTTGAGCTGCAATATGATTGGTGGTTCCGTTAAAGGTAGCACCTATGTGGGTGGTGTCGTGGGAACGGCTTATGGACGCGTTGCCGGTTGTACCAATTCGGCAAAGATTACTTTTGTAAAGAATGAAAAAGTAGGGCCGGACTACAATGTGTTTGTTGGCGGTATTGCGGGTGATGCCGATGCTCGAGATGGTATATCTATTGAAAATTGCGTTAATCGTGGTGATATCGAAATGGTGTCTGGGTCGGCGCTGTCTTATGCGGGGGGTGTTGTCGGTTATGTGTTGGGCTCTGTGAGGAACCTCCAGAATTACGGAAATGTTTCTGCGAAGACGGCCTTTACTTGCGATACGGTAAGTTCTGATTGGCAAATTACTCTTTATGTCGGTGGTATTGCCGGTAGTAAGCATTTCCATAAAAACGAAACTAGCGAAACCCGCGATTTCGTGAACGAGGGCGATGTGACGGCAATCGTCGAGTCTGCACTTGACGAAGGCACCTTGATGGTGGGTGGAATCTTTGGTGAAAACAGGAATAACGCTTTCCGCAATGCACTGAATAAGGGTGCTATCAAAGCCTATGGTACTGGTGCGTACAGAAAGGTTTATGCCGGCGGTATTATCGGTAATGCCTCGATTTATACGGATGTTCGTGGCTTCGAAAAGTTAGGAAACCGCGGCACAGTCTCTGCTGAAGGCCCATACCGTGTATGGTCGGGTGGCGTTGCCGGTTATATGGAACGTCGTGGATCTTCGGAGTTGCCTGCTTTGTCGTTGTCGTACAACTATGGCGATATTACAGGATCCGTCACGGATGATCCGACTGAATACGGAGTCCTGAATGTGGGTGGTATTCTGGGGAATGCCTATTATACAATTTTTAGCGATGTCTATAACCGAGGTAAAGTGATTGCCAAGGGTAAGCTGAACATGGGCAATAGCGAAGTGGGCGGCCTTGTCGGTTTTTGGACTTATCCCGATTCGTCTGTAAAGAATACCTATAGTGCAGCTCCCGTTGTGAAGGGCGATACCATTGGCGGCCTGTTTGGATTTACGGGATCGTATGTGGCGCCGACGAATGCGTACTATGATGGTTCTCTTGTTGATATTGCGACGATGGGAAGGTATTACTATGATGGTGCCGTTTGCACGGATTGCAAGAAAACGACTGCAGAACTGCAAAGCGACGAAATGCTTGACTTGCTGAATACGGCTGGCGGAACTGTTGCTAATCGCGGCTTGTGGACACGTCGTGGCGGTTATCCGGTTTTCAAGTTCGATTGCCTGTATAAGAATGATTCTACTTATTTAGATATCCAGCGCTATGCGATGCCGCCTTCTCAAGCAAATGGCGATACCTTGGTTTATACCATTTCTAAGCCGGAGGAATTGGCAGCCTTCTTGGAAATGCGCCGTTATTTTGAGAACTTCCGTTATAAGAAAGTAAAGGTGGAACTTGCAAACGATATCGTGATGGGTAGGGACTCTACGCTTTTGTCGGTGCGTCAAATGTCTGCAGATTCAGGCTTTGGCACTTGCATGAGTGCCGACTTTAATGGCAATAACCATACCATTTACGGCCTCAATATGTCGAGAGCGATGTTCTTCTGCATAGATTCTGGCACAGTTGCAGAGAACTTTACGATTGCAAATAGCCGTTTCGAAAATGACTGGGGCTATTCTGCCGCTGGTGTGACTGTGAAAAACAGTGGATGCGTCAGAAATGTAACGATTCGCAATAGCTTTGTTCGCGGAGGATATTCTGCGGGCGGCCTTGTTGCCGATAACCATAATGTGAAAGCGGGTCTTATACTGGATTCCAAAAACGAAAACACGACGGTGATATCGGCAAATATTGCGGGCGGTATCGTGGGACAGTCTGATGGCGTGTTGCAAGGTGTTCGCAATTCTGGCAGGGTGTACGGACGTCTTGCAGGCGGTATTGTGGGTAATGCGTCTCCTTATTATACGTTCTCGAGCGGTACAGGTTTGGTCAGCGATGCATCCAATTCGGGAATGGTTATTTCTTCTGGTGCAGCCTCTGTTGCTGGTGGTGGCATTGTTGGTTATTGTCAGTTGACAACCGTAAGCAATGTGTTTAATACGGGCTTGGTTGAAGGCTCTGCTAATTCGGGCTCCCTTTCGGTGGGTGGCGTTGTTGGCGTGGCAGATTCCAATTCGACCATAACGACAATTGGTAACTGGGGCCGCGTGCATGCCCTGACCGGAAAACAGGTCTACGCGGGCGGCTTAGTGGGACGCATTGATGGATATATCTATCGAATCCCGAATAGTGATAATTTTGCGTATATTACTCCAGTGGCATATAGCTTTAACTATGGTCCCGTGACTGTAAAGAGCGCACTTGAAGAATCCTATGCCGGTGGGCTCATTGGTAAGGGCAAGGGCTTTACAATGCAAACGGCTTATAACAGGGGCAGCGTGAAAAACGGGGCGAATATCGCCGAATCCGTAACGGGTGGTATAATTGCTACAGTGGATTCTGCAATCATTGCGCAGACGTATGCCTTTGCCGAAACCTTGACCGGTAAGAAGGTGGCTGCCGTGACGTACGAGGCTACGGGCTTCGATACGTTCAATCATGTGCTTTATAGCTCGGATATGGGTGACTATCCGGCTTATAATGGCGCTTCGGCGGACATGCGAGATTCGATTGTGGAACCCCTGAGCTTTGAAGAAATGATTTATCCGTCTGTGATGCAGTTGCATCCGGGTTTCAAGAGCGAAAGATATGTTGACAAAGGATGCTTGCCGGTATTCAGTTATGACACGACGAGCGCTTGCGCGATAACGGTGGTTAAGGACTTCTTTGGCGATTCGGATGAACCGTACAAGGTGGGCTATATTGTAGACGTCTTCTACACGGATTCTACTTCGAATCCGAGTGATAGCGGCTTGACTCCTGTGTTGCCGAAGCCGGTGGTTTCGCTGTTGCAGGTGGAAGTCTCTGGCCGTAACGTAGCCGTGACGGGTTTGCTTGAAAATAGGCCTGTGATGGTGTTCGATATGCGCGGCCGCATGGTGGCGTCGGCAAGATTCCATGGGACTTCGGTGAACTTGATGATTCCGAAGTCGGGCCGTTACCTGGTCCGTAGCGGTAAACAGTCTCGTTTGATTGTTGTCCGATAACCTAGAGAATTTTTTGTTAGGAGATTCGCTATGTTGAAAAAATGCTTGGCTGTAGCAATGACTCTGGTTGCCTAGGTAGCTTTTGCTGCCATAGGTGATTCAACGAAATTCGATCAAGATAAATTTGAACGAATCGGAGATACGCTGTATTACAAGATTTCTACTGCCGAGCAATTTGAAAAACTGCTCGAAGGAGTGCGAATCGAAACTGACGGCTATGTCGTTGGCCTGATTGAAAAAGACCTTGTCATGGGCAAGGATACTCTTCATTTGGCAAAGAATAAAATGTCTGTTGATACGAGCGGACGATGCACGAACCTGTATCTCAATGGCCAAGGCCATACGATTTACGGCTTGAACATGTCTAGAGCCATGTTCTACTGCGTCGAAAACCTTGTAGAAAACTTGACGATCGCGAATAGCCGTTTTGAAAACGATGAAGGGTTGTCTGCCGCAGGCGTTGCCGTTCACTTAAAGGATAATGCCTGTGTCCGTAATGTGAAAATCCGTAACAGCGTTGTGAAAAGTGAAGACATCGCTGCAGGTCTTGTGGCGTATAACGATGGCGCCATGCTTAACGATACGAATGAAAATTCGCTGGTTTCTTCGACCAATATCGCCGGCGGCCTTGCGGGTTCGCTTCGCTATGTGATTATAAACTCCCGTAACAGCGGACGTGTGTCGGGTCGTGTTGCTGGCGGCATTGTAGGCTCGGGCGATAAGCTGGGTACAGACGGAGGAACGATTACGGGTTGCTCTAACAATGGAATGATTCTTGGTAATGGAAGCGGATCTGTTTCGGTAGGGGGCATCGCAGGGTATGCTCACCGGACATCATTTAACGGCCTGAAAAATACGGGCCTAATCGAAGGTAAATCTACATCAGGGACGCTCACGGTGGGCGGAATTGTAGGCAGACTTGATACTACGCAGAATGTCGTAGATTGCGGCAACTGGGGTAGAGTTCATGCTCTTTCGGGCAAAAAGGTCTATGCCGGCGGTATAGTGGGCTTGTATTATGGCGAACTCCAAATGGTGGGAGAAACGCTTAGTCGTGTTTCCTGGTTAGTAACCTCCTATAATTACGGCCCGGTAACAGTCAAGGCGTCCGAAGATTTTGCCTATGCGGGCGGCCTTGCGGGGTATATAACGGGATCGCTAATTTCGGCGGATTACAATAGGGGTACCGTGAAAAACGAAGGCTCTTCGAAAAATCGATATACGGGAAGCCTTGCCGCATTAGCGGATTGGTGCTCGGTTGCGGGCAACTATAGTTATGTGGATACTTTGACAGGGAGTCATACCGCTTCGCTGGTGTATGAATTTGCAGGGGCCAACAATTCTATGTATAGATCGTATTATGGCGGCGTAGAGGTTCCCCCAGTCGGTAAATACTCGGATGATCCGTCGAACATATACCAAAAGGATTCGTTGGTGTCTTTAGGCTTTGAAGAAATGAAGGAGGCCCTTCAAATCTATGACGGCGGTAACTGGGTGCGGACGGACTGCATGGCTCAGGCGAAGACGGATACGAATACGGTTTGCACCGTAAAGGTGATTGCCGATTTCTTCGGTGATTCCGATAAGCCTTATGAGGTGACCTTCCTTGAAGAAGAGGGCAAGACTTTTGTTGCGCCGAAGGTGAAAACGCCGCATCTGAAGGTCGTTGTCTCTGCCCGAAACATTTCTGTCTGGGGGTTAGCTCCGAGCCGCCCGGTGCAGGTGTTCGACATGCAGGGGATCTTGGTGACGGCGGCAAATTCCCAGGGTGCTGCGGTGAACCTTATGGTATCGAAGGCCGGGGTTTACATTGTGCGTCATGGAAATGAATCCCGCAGAGTGGCAATCCGTTAAAGTTGAAACGGATTGCCCCGCCAAGTCAAAATTAAATTGGCTGTAATAAAATTTTTCTGTTTTCGTAGCCTTGCGCCACTCGTAAGGCTTTTGACTTATTTCTATATTTTACGTCAGTTTTACAAACAACAATTCACCGCCATGAGCCCGAACTAGCTGAAAGGCAGCGACGATGATCCGGTAGTGGCGCTTCATAGGAAGGTCCTATAATTATGACTTGGATGGCGTTAAAAATGTTAGGGTGCCTAGCCCTGCTCATGTTCGGTATGAAGTCCATGAGCGAGGCTTTGCAAAAAATGGCCGGTCCGCAGCTCAGACATGTGCTCGGAACCATGACCACGAACCGTTTCACGGGGATGCTCACCGGCATGTTCGTTACAGCCTCAGTACAAAGTTCGACCGCCACCACGTTGATGACGGTCTCTTTTGTTAATGCGGGGCTCCTTACGCTCATGCAGGCCATCTCGATTATCCTCGGCGCCCACATCGGTACGACGGTAACGGCATGGATTATGAGCCTCGGGTTCTCGTTCAACATCGCGAACTTCGTCTACCCGGCGTTCTTCATCGGTATCATTCTCGTGTACCTGAACAAGAAGCGCGTGCTAGGCGAGTTCCTGTTCGGTGTCGGTTTCCTCTTCCTCGGTCTTACGACCCTCAAGGAAACTGGTTTCGCGGTAGTACAGGATCCGGGTGCGAGCGCTTCCATCAGTTCGTTCTTTGCCCGCTTCAGCGACCCGAACTTCTTCAACTCGCTGTTCTTCCTCGTGATGGGTACGGTGCTTACCCTGTGCGTGCAGTCTTCTGCCGCCATCATGGCCATCACGATGATCCTCTGCTCCACCGGCGTGCTCCATATTGACCAGGGCATCATGCTCGTGCTTGGCGAAAACATCGGTACGACGATTACCGCGAACATCGTGGCGCTTTCCGCCAATACGCAGGCTCGCCGCGCGGCCCTTGCTCACTTTACGATTAACGTGATAGGCGTTATCTGGGTAATCATCGTGCTCAAGTGGTTCCTCGCTGCCGTCTGTAACGTGGTTGGCTTCGACCTCTCCATCCACATGGGCGAACCGGGTTACGAAAAGAACCTTGCGAAGATTTCCGTGGTGCTCGCCACGTTCCACTCGGCGTTCAACGTCTCGAACACATTCATCCAGATTTGGTTCATCAAGTACATCGAAAAATTTGTTTGCAGGGTCATTAAGCCCAAGAAATCCGATGAAGAGGAAGATTCCCGCCTGCACTTCATTAGCTCAGGCCTGATGGGCACTCCGGAACTCTCGCTCCTTGAGGCCCGCAAGGAAATCAGCCTGTTTGCGACCCGCACTCGCAAGATGTTCAACTTCGTACCGAACCTGCTCGAAATGAAGGAAGAGAACGACTTCGTGAAGTTGTTCGCCCGCATCGAGAAGTACGAAGGCATCAGCGACAACATGGAAATAGAGATTGCGAAGTACCTGAACCAGGTGAGCGAAGGCCGCCTGAGCCCGGAGAGCAAGACGACCATTCAGGCAATGCTCAGGGAAATTTCCGAAATCGAAAGCATTGGCGATTCCTGTTACAACATGGCGCGCGCCATCAACCGCAAGTTCCGCAGCAAGGAAGATTTTACCGCGGAGCAGTACGAGCATATCAAGCATATCATGGGCCTGTGCGACAAGGCGCTCGAGCATATGATAGCTGTTCTCGACGATAGCCAGCAGGTGGATGCGAACCGTACGCTGAACCTGGAAAACGAGATTAACGATTACCGCAAGCTCCTCAAGGAAAAGAACGTCGCGGATATCGAGAACCAGAAGTACAGCTACCAGATGGGCGTCCATTACATGGACGTGGTGAACGATTGCGAAAAACTGGGCGACTACGTGGTGAATGTGGTAGAGGCGCATGCCAACAAGAAGTTCTCCACCTAGTTTAATTCGCCTATAAGCGTCGCCATACTGCGTCATGTGAACTTTCTCGCCGAACTCTTGCACGGCGGTGTATGGCCGGTATGGTGTCAAGGAGCCTTTTGCTCCGAGCATTTTTGTACAGTCTATTTTTACAAGTAAAATCCATGTAAAACGCGGATAAAACCTTTGTGAAGCCATTCCGTCGGGTATTGGATAAATGCGGAGGTATTTTTATCTTATTATTGGGTAAATTGTGAATATGATTTACATTGTTGAAGACAATTCCGAAATCCGCGAAATGGAAGCTTACGCTCTCAAGAGTAGCGGTTTCGAAGTCGGAGCCTTCGATTGCGGGAAAAACCTTGACGAGGCTGTCAAGGCCCGCGTGCCTGACTTGTTTGTCCTCGACATCATGCTGCCGGGCGAAGACGGCCTTAGCATCCTGAGACGTCTCCGTACGCAGGAATCCACGTGCAATGTTCCCGTCATCATGCTTACCGCGAAGAGTTCCGAACTGGACAAGGTCAAGGGGCTCGATCTGGGGGCCGACGACTATATCGCAAAGCCGTTCGGTGTCCTGGAATTCATTTCGCGTGTCAAGGCGTTGCTCCGTCGTTCGGGCATGGTGAATGTCGAAGCGGATGAACCGAAAATTATTTCGCTCGGGGATGTCTCGCTCGACGAGGCCAAGCGCACCGTCACGGCGGGCGGCGAGAATGTGGAACTCACCTACAAGGAATACGAACTCCTGAAGCTTCTCGTGTCGCATCCGGGGCTCGTCTATTCCAGGCAGCAGCTTCTGGAAAAAATCTGGGGCATCGATTTCAAGATGGATACGCGGACGGTCGATATGCACGTCAAGACGCTCCGACAAAAACTGGGCGAGCGAGGTGCGATTATCCAGACGGTCCGAAACGTAGGGTACAAGGCACAATGAAAGACCGCATCCGCTACAGCCTAATATACATGGGAGTGATTGCGGCGCTCTTTGCAGTCTTTTTTACGACGCGTGTATTTGAAGGCGAAATGGCGGAGCAGCTCAAGGGACACCTGCGCGAAAACCTGCGCCTCATAGAAACTTCGTACAAGGGGGAATCGCTCGGCGGCGAGCCCCAGAAGCTCGCGAAGTTTGCAAGCAAGGACCTCCGCATCACGCTTGTTGATTCGAAGGGCGGAATCCTCTACGACAGCGATGCCGAAGCGGCCAAGATGGAAAATCACAACGACCGCGAAGAGATTATCGATGCGTTCGCGAAAGGCGTGGGCGAGGACCTGCGTTATTCTTCCACGTTGCAGGCGCAGGTGTTCTATTTCGCGAAGCGCCTGAGTGACGGGAACGTGCTCAGGCTCGGCATGCGTCAGGCGAACCTGCAGAAGGTGTATTCCAAGACGATCCCGTACCTTGTCGTGCTGCTCGCGGCCATTGTGGCAGCAGCTATCCTGATAGCCATCGGGCTCAGCCGTACCTTCGTAAGCCCGCTCAAGAAGCTCGTGGATCAGCTCGGCACTCCCGAATGGATGAAAATCGAGAACGTTTACAAGGAAATCGCGCCCCTCGTGAATACCATCCGCAAGCAGGACTTGGAACTGCAGCTGACTATCGAACAGCTTTCGAACGAAAAGCAGAAGATGGCTCACCTGAAGGATGAATTTACCGCGAATGCTTCGCACGAGCTCAAGACTCCGCTGACCTCTATTTCGGGCTATGCGGAACTCATCGAGAGCGGCATGGCGAAACCCGAGGATGTCAAGACGTTCGCGGGCAAAATCCACAAGGAAGCGAACCGCCTGCAGTCCATCGCGAACGACATCATCACGCTGTCGAAGCTCGACAACCATGGTGGCGAACCGTTCGAGCTGGGCGAAAAGGTGAACCTCTGGAACGTTGCGCATTCCTGTGTAGAGAGCCTCGGCCTGAACGCGAGTAAGAAGTCTATCTCGCTTTCGCTGGAAGGCGAAACATCCGCAGAAATCATCGCGAACTCCAAACTGCTTTACGAAATGATTTTCAACCTGGTGGACAACGCCATACGTTACACGGAGTCGGGCGGCAAGGTCGTCGTGCTCGTGGAACAGGGCTCCATTGCCGTGAAGGATTCAGGCATTGGAATCCCGGAGGAATGCCAGTCCCGCATCTTTGAGAGGTTCTATCGTGTAGACAAGAGCCGCTCCAAGGAAACCGGCGGAACGGGTCTCGGACTTGCTATCGTAAAGCACATCGCCGAAGTCCTCCATGCGACAATCCACTTGAATTCGATCGTTGGTCTCGGTACCGAAATCAAGGTCGGCTTTACAACCCTTTCAAAAACGAATAAGGTTTTATGATACTTGCAATTCTAAAAATGATCGGTTGCCTTGCGCTCCTCATGTTTGGCATGAAGACGATGAGCGAAGGCTTGCAGAAACTTACCGGCGGGCACTTGCGCGCCGTACTTGGCACCATGACCAAACATCGCCTGGGCGGGCTTTTGACGGGTACGTTCGTGACGGCCGCCGTGCAGTCCTCTACGGCGACGACCGTGATGACGGTGAGCTTCGTGAATGCGGGGCTCCTGACGCTCAAACAGGCCATTCCTGTCATCATGGGGGCGAACATCGGTACCACGGCAACGGCGTGGATCATGTCGATTTTCGGTTTCCAGTTCAACATGAGCAGTTTCGTGTGGCCGTTTTTCGGGCTCGGCATTGCGCTCAGCTACGTGCGCAAGAACAGCGTGAAGAGCTTCGGCGAGTTCGTGTTCGGTTTCGCGTTCATGTTCCTGGGCCTTACCACGCTGCGTGAAAATGCGGTGGCGATGGACCTCGCTCACAACGAGGCGATTATCAACTTCTTTGCGACCACGGGCGGTTGGGGCATGCTCTCGACACTCCTCTTCTTGCTCCTAGGCGGCATTCTCACGATGTGCGTGCAGTCTTCCGCCGCCATCATGGCGATTACGCTTATCCTTTGCAGTAGCGGCGTGCTCCCGATTTACCAGGGCATCGCGCTCGTGATGGGCGAAAACATCGGTACCACGGTGACATCGAACCTGGCGGCCCTTTCGGCAAGTACGCAGGCGAGGCGCGCGGCCTTGGCGCACATGCTGTTCAACGTGTTCGGCGTGGTGTGGGTGCTAATCATTTTCAATCCGTTCGTGAACATGGTTTGCCATTTTGTGGGCTTCGACCCGAATTTCGTGCCGCAGACCCAAGAAGAAATCGCCCATGCGAGCGTGCGCGTGACCTACGCCCTTTCCGGGTTCCATACCGCATTTAACCTGTGTAACGTCTTGCTCCTTATCTGGTTCATCAAGCCGATGGAAAAACTCATCTGCAAGATTATCAAGGATAAGGAAGATGGCGAGGATTTCGGCATCAAGTTCATCAGCGGTGGCCTCATGAGTACCGCGGAACTTTCGCTTTACGAAGCCCGCAAGGAAATAATCCTGTTTGCCGAACGCACCCTCAAGATGTTCCGCATGGTGCCGGAACTGCTCCGCTTGAAGAACGAGGAAGAATTCGCGAAACTGTTCGCGCGTATTGAAAAATACGAAGTCATCAGCGACAAGCTCGAAATGGAAATCGGCGAATACCTGAACAAGGTGAGCGAAGGCCGCTTGAGTCCCGAAAGTAAGACAAAGCTGCAGTGCATGCTCAAGGAAATTTCCGAAATCGAGAGTATCGGCGACGCCTGCTACAACATGGCCCGCGTCATCAACCGCAGGTACCGTTGCGGTGAGGACTATACCGAGGAACAGTACCGCCGCATTGACGGCATGGTGAAGTTCTGCGACCAGATGCTCGAACAGATGCTCCTGATTGTCGAGAACAAGCCCGAAGCGAGCCCGAAGGCGGTATTGACGCTTGAATACGAAATCAACGATTACCGCAAGATGCTCAAGGAAATGAACGTGAACGATCTCAATGCGCAGCGCTACAGCTACCAGATGGGCGTCCACTACATGGACTTGATCAACGACTTCGAGAAGCTGGGCGACTACGTGGTGAATGTGGTGGAAGCGCATGCGAACAAGAAATTCTCGACCTAAGAGAATTCGTCTATAAACTTCGCAATTCTGCATCACGATTTGGCTCACGTACGCTTTGTACGCTACGCCAAATCGTTCTTTGTTACTGAGACTCCACGCTTTTAGCGCGGGAAATGGGCTTTGCCCATTGTTCGTCGAAGGATGTCGTAATCATATCTTGTCGGAAACTTGTTTCCGTTTCAAGATATAGATTAGGACCTTGCTCGTTTCTAGGCGAATTTTGGTAATAAGGGTTGCAATTCTGCGTCTCGCAATATTTTTATATTTGCTGCCTAGTTGGTTATAAATAAAAAAGGAGGGCTTTATGAAAAAGCTGATAGCGCTGGTTTTTGCCTTGTCCTTTGCTACTGCGGCTGTCGCGGAATCGTTTGTGGCTTCGGAAAAGATTACGCAACAGGTTCTGGCTGGCAGCCTTACCCAGACTGTGGCTGCGGGCGATGAGATTGCGCCGATTAGAATTTTATATGAGAATATAGATGAAAATAAACATCAATCGGGTGGTTTTTCTGACCTTGGCTTGACGGAAAAATGGACAGGTCCTGTTTGTGAAATTTTTGGGAAGATTAGCAGAAATATTGCTGCCCAAACGGTAAAAGCTTATATCTTAGTCCAAGACGATGAGGTCAAGTACGCCAAGACGGATATAACATTTGAAATAAAAGAAAGAGAGTTTATGTTTGAATGGAATGATGCTAGCGGAGAAATGAACCAAACCGTCAAAGCTGGCGAAACCATGGTGCCTATCGTTTTCGATTATGAGGCAATTTCTGTATGGGGCGTGAGTGGATTGCCTTCCGGCCTTAAAGGAGATATTGATGAAGATGATCATGCAATAATCATTGCTGGCACGGTGGGTGAAACTGTTATGTCTGGTGATTATGATTATAAGGTAATCGTTAAAGATAAAAATTCGAAAGAACATTCGTTGTCAGGAACGATCACTGTGGAAGGACTCCCGAATGTTGCGTCAATAAGAATTGTTGAAAATGAAAAGCAGAAGGTTACGGCTGGTGAGGCAATTAAGCCGATTGTGTTCAAGTTCGCAAATGTGAGTGTTACCGAGAACATGGACAATTTTAAATTTGAACAAACTTTGCCCGGCTCGCTTAGAATCAGTGTAAAGGATGACTCTTTGACGATAAATGGAACTGTCGCGGAAAATGCGAAGGATGGTACTTATTCGATAAAAGTTATTGCAAAGGGCGAAAAGAACAATGATACTGCTTTTGCAACCGTTGAAGTGGCTCATAAGCCTGTTGAGACTTCGTCATCCAGCGTTGTGGCTTCCTCAAGCTCCGAGGCGTCTTCTAGTTCTGCTGTGTCCAGCAGCTCTGCTGAACAGTCTAGCTCCAGTGTAAACTCCAGCGATTTGAAGTCTTCGAGCTCTAGCAATGCAGATGAGTCGTCTTCGAGCGAAAAGACTACAAATATTGTGACGGCTGCAATGAATGATGTGAAGTTCGGCTATGCAAATAACGCGCTGACAATCGCGATGCCGACATCTTCGATGGTGCGTGTGCAAGTGTTCGACTTGACGGGGCATCTGGTTGAGTTTCTTGTAGAACCTGTTATGGGTTCCAGGAGCTTTAGCCTCGCTCATTTGAACAGGGGCAATTACCTTGTGCGTATCGAAAGCAATAGCCAAATGAGCGTGACGAGAATCGCTGTCAAGTAAGGTGAGTGCCTGTAAAAGTTCGCAAGAATTGCGTTCTTTTTCTGAAAACGAAAAAAGACTCCGCTGGTTGGCGGAGTCTTTTGAATTTAGAATCTTTTTGATTTTATTTCGTTTCTAAAAAATCCAGCGCTTCGCCGGCAAGTTCCACACAGCGGTTGCAGGGGATAATCTTGTTCGGGCGAATTTCGCTGCACTTGGTAAAATTCTGTGCGCCTCGCTTGAAAAAGTCCTCAATGGCCTCGGCGTGGTCAGGCTGCATCATCTTGGCCGCATAGAGCGCTCCGCAAGAACCGTTCGGGGCCTTCCCGCCACCGAAATTACGGAACATCTCGGCAGAAGCAACCGCATCCGTTTCGGGCTTGCCCGTTGCGCGTGCATAACCGTAAGCCACTGCCATCGCGCAATTGCCGCGATGCTCTGCATGGAATTGTTTTGAAATTTCCGCAATCGACATAGACGTTCCCTTGTTAAAGACTTCTAAAACTCAATATACAAAACTTAAAATCAAATCGTGCAATCAGAAGGTTGCAAAATCAGAAATTGCTCAAACAAAAAAGAAACTCCCGCAAACGCGAGAGTTTCCATAAATTCAAAATTTGATTTGCGCAAGCGCGAATTTCTAGGCTCGGAAATGCGAACGCAAGCGTTCGCGCTTCACTCGCCTTACGAATTTTTGAATTACTTGTCAGTGAGCACTGCAACACCGGGGAGGACTTTGCCTTCGAGGAGTTCGAGGGAAGCGCCACCACCCGTAGAGGTGTGGGTCACCTTCTTGTCTGCGCCGTACTTCTTGGCAGCCGTAGCGGTATCGCCACCACCGATCACGGTGATTGCGCCAGCAGCGGTAGCTTCGACGATAGCGTCAGCCATAGCCTTGGTAGCCTTTTCGAAGGCTTCGAATTCGAACACGCCTGCAGGACCGTTCCAAACGATGGTCTTTGCGGACTTGATAGCGTTCACGAAGAGCTTGGTGGATTCAGCGCCCACATCGAGGCCCATCCAGCCAGCCGGAATGCCTTCGGCGTCAGAAACAGCCTTGGTAGCAGCGTCGGCAGCGAACTTGTCAGCAGCGATGTAGTCGACCGGGAGGATGATTTCCTTGCCGGCAGCCTTAGCCTTGGCCATCAGATCCGGAACGAGCTTGGCGCCTTCTTCGTCAAACAGAGAAGAACCGATTTCGATGTTGTTGAGAACCTTCTTGAAGGTGAAAGCCATGCCACCGCCGATGATAATCTTGTCGGCCTTGTCGAGGAGGTTGTTGATGAGCTGGATCTTGTCAGCGACCTTTGCACCGCCGAGGATGGCGAGGAACGGACGCGGAGGATTGTTGAGCACCTGGTCGAAAGCCTTGAGTTCCTTGTTCATGAGGAAACCAGCGGCACGCTGCGGAAGTTCAACACCAGTCATGGAAGAGTGATCGCGGTGAGCGGTACCGAAAGCGTCGTTCACATAAACGTCAGCGAGCTTGGTGAGGCTTGCGCGGAATGCCTTGACGGCTTCCTTGTCGGCCTTTTCCTTAGTTTCGGTGCCATCGGCGTTCTTGATCTTGCGCTTGCCTTCTTCTTCGATGTGGAAGCGGAGGTTTTCGAGGAGGATGATTTCACCCGGCTTGATAGCGGCGCAGGCTGCTTCAACTTCCGGACCAACGCAGTCGGAGAGGAACTTCACCGGCTTCTTGATGAGTTCTTCGAGCTTCTTGGCAACCGGAGCGAGCGTGTACTTCATGTTCTTTTCGCCATTCGGACGGCCGAGGTGGGAAGCGAGTACGACGGCTGCACCCTTGTCGAGAGCGTACTGGATGGTCGGGAGAGCGGCTTCGATACGCTTGGTGTTGGTGATTTCGCCAGTCACCTTGTCCTGCGGAACGTTGAAGTCGACACGGATGAACACGCGCTTGCCGGCGAGTTCGAGATCTTCGATAGAAAGCTTTGCCATTGTAGCAATCCTCTTTTTTAGGTTAAAATTTTACGCGGGAAAATATAGCAATTTTAGTGGGCGATTGGTCGCTATCAGTATTGCGGCGAGAGCATGGCTAAATCACACTTTTTTGACAATCTGTAGAGCGAAGCATCTCGTGTGTAAACATTGTTAAACAGAGAACTTGTGGCGAACACTATGTGCACGGCTGTATATTACAAAAGAATTATTTTTAATACCATTATACGCATTTTTTTATATATTTCCATCAAAAATTAGACTTTTTGGAGTAGAAATGAAACGTTCACTTTTGATGGTCCTTTGCCTGTCTGTCGTATCCGCTTTCGCTAGCATATACGATATTGATGAATTTACCGCCAAGGATGCGGGTGTACCCGATGACTACATCGTAGCCGAATTCGGTGGCGAACTCAAGGTCGCTCCGGCTGACGAGGTCTCCTCTCTTCAGAGTGGCCGCATGGTTGTACGTCAGAAATTTGAAGACCCGTTTGGTGAATCTGAAACCTCTTACCAGCTCTATCAGGGTGGTAAAGGCGATGTATCCTCGATGACTCCGATGACTGCCGATGGCGTTGACTACTCCGCGCTCGTTAAGGCAAAGCTTTATACCCGTCGTGGTCAGGCAGCTGATAAGGACGTCGAAAAGGTTTACTTCGATGGTAAGGCTGTTTACGCTCCCGGTCTTTCTAGCGCAATCGTCTATATCAACGGCAAGCCGGTGGAACTGAAGGGTTCTGCTCCTGTTGCTGAAGAAGAAGAGGAAGAAGAAACTGTTGCAGCCGCTCCTGCCGTTCCGAGCAGCAAGGGTGAAGAATGTGACGAATACGATCCGGATTGCGAAGACGACGATGATGAAGACTACAGCAAGTACAAGACTTCCGCACCGGTTGACGACGATCGTGACTACGCTGCTAGCTCTGCTGCAAGTGACGTAGGCGACCGTTTCGGTATTGCTGACGAAGTCCGCTTCTGGACGGCTGTCGGTCTCTCTGCCTTGGCAGTTACTGCCGCTGTGGTTGGCATCATGCAGCACAGCAAGGCTAACGAAGCCAAGGATGCCTACGACGACTTGAAGGGCCTGAACGCTCAGATCTTGAGCGCATGTAAGGGCGACTCCAAGTGCGAAGAAATCATGGCATCGCAGGTAAGGCAGGAATCGTGGAACTTGCGCGACCTGCAGAAACGGATGGACGAAGACAAGAAGACGCAGGATTCTTACACGTCCGCTCGTAACATTTGGTTCGGCGTTTCTGCTGCCGCAATCGCAGGTGCTGTCGTACTCTTCGTATGGTAGTCGAAACCGGAAAAATCACGATTCGTGATTTGGAATTCAACTGCATTATTGGAACGCTCCCTTACGAGCGCGAAAATATGCAGCCGGTTGTCCTGAATATTTCGGTGTGGCTTGATTTTTCCCTTGCCGCCCGAAATGAAGATCTTGCCCATTCCATTGATTATGTGCAACTCGCTGACGACGTGCAGGATTTTGTCTGCAGGTCGTCTTTCCAATTAGAAGAAACCTTGGTCGTCGAAACGGCCAAGTACATCTTAAACCACTACCCGAAGACGCTTGCTGCAGAAGTCTCTGTCCGCAAGCCGTTGGCAATCCCGCAGAGTGCAGGTGCCGAATCCAGCATCAAGGTGATTCGCTAGCTCCTAAAGGCGCGGTAGCGCAAAGCTTCAGATAAGTCTATAATTTCAACAGAATCGGATTTTCGAAGGTCGGCGATAGTTCTGCCGACCTTTAATAGTCTGTAAAAGCCGCGGGCGCTGAGTCCCATTCTGTCGGCGGCGTTGATGGCGAACTGCTCGGTTTCTGCCGAAAGTTTGCAGCTCTTTTTGGCAAAGTCCGAAGACATCTCGGCGTTCGTCTTGAAGGGCGTGCCCTTGAATCGCTTGCGCTGGATTTCGCGGGCGCTACAGATTCGCTTGCGAATCTCGGCCGAAGACTCGGCGGTGCTCTTGCGACCGAATTGCGAGGCTTCGACGGGCGGGACGCTCACTTGGATATCGATGCGGTCAAGGAGCGGGCCAGATATTTTTTCTTGATAGCGCTTGCGTGCTTCGGGCAGGCACGTACAGGCTCGCTTGGGGTCCATGGCGTATCCGCAGGGACAGGGGTTCATGGCCGCACCCATCATGAATCTTGCGGGCCAAGTAACGGTCCCGCTAGCGCGGCTGATTGAGATTTCTCCCTCTTCCATGGGCTCGCGTAAAGCTTCTAGAACGCTGCGGTTGAATTCCGGCAGCTCGTCGAGAAACAAGACTCCATTATGGGCTAGGCTCGCCTCACCCGGCTTTAGCCGGGTGCCACCCCCCACCAGCGACACCATGGAAGCGCTGTGGTGGGGGGTACGGAACGGGCGGACCATGACCGGCTTGAATTCTTCGGAGTCACCCGCGGTTCTCGCACACGAATGGATTCGGGTTGTTTCGAGAATTTCAAGCTCGGTCATTTCGGGCAGAATGCCCGGTATGCACTTTGCGCATAGGGTCTTGCCCGCTCCGGGCGAGCCAACCATAAGGAAGTTGTGGGCGCCAGCGGCAGCGACTTCGAGCGCTCGCTTCACGCCTTCCATACCGACCACATCCTTAAAATCGGGAATGTCCCGGTCGGCATTCGTTAAATACATTTGCTCTTTCAATCCGGATGCTCGCTGCGCGTAATTGTCGGCTCCGGCTTCCATTTTTTCAATGCATTCCATGAGTGTGTCTGCGCATACATATCGGATTCCTTCGACAAGCGAAGCTTCTTGCTCGTTCGCTTTTGGAATCACCAGGATGTCTTTTGATTTTTCAGACAAACTCATTGCAATGGAAAGAACGCCCCGGACAGGCTTTAGCTGGCCGTCGAGCGAAAGTTCTCCGACAAAAACGAGGTGCTTTAAGTCGGGGACTTCAATCTCTCCAGCAGCAGTCAAAAGCCCAAAAGCAAGGGGCAAGTCCAGGGCGCTCCCTTCTTTTCGCAAATCCGCGGGTGACAAGTTTACCGTCGTGCGAAAACCGGTCACCACTTTGCCTGCGGAGCGAATCGCAGAAATGACTCGCTCCCTCGACTCTCTTACGGCATTGTCTGGCAAACCTACCAAGGTGAATCCCGGCAGACCCTGCGAAGAGTCGACTTCGACATTTACAGGGACTGCTTTAATTCCAAGCAAGCAATAAGAGCGGATTCTGCGGAACATGTTGGCTCCTATACGATGGCGGCCTGGTACTTTTCAAGAATGCAATTTTCAATGTGTTCGCGAAGCTGTCGCGTTACCGGGTTGCAAATCGAACGGTAGGTTTCACCTTTGAAGAACGGATCAATAGGGTAGCCTACGAAGAGTCCGTTTTCGCCTTCCGTCACGCGGAGCCCGCGAATCATGAACTGGTCGTTCAGCACGATTGACGCAATCCCCTTGGTGTGTCCCATGGAAGGGCCTTCCTGGAAGGGGTAGACTTGCACATTCGTAACGGCGAGGCAGTCGAATGCGGAACTTGCTTCGGTTTCTTTTTCGGGCATTTTATTTTTTACAGCCATAGAGGTCTCCTGTTTTTGTTGGTGTTTTTTGCTTTATAAGCGAACCTCTAATTGCAATTAGTGTGCCAATTTTTTGAAATGGCGAAATTGACAGAAAAACGCCAATTCCTTAAAAACACCTATGGCAATTCAAGTGATTAATCACTGATTAATCAGTGATTAATCACTTTACTACCTTTTAATCATGCTCTTGAAACCGAATATGAATTGGGTGGCAAACCAGGGGAAGGCTCTTCCGACGGTGCTTGCCGAAGTCGAAATCTCGCCGGATTATTTCACGGTGAATTTTACCGTTGAAGAACCTTCGGACTGTTTCCGCGCCGAAGTCAAAGAAGATAACGGTTCCAGCTGGGAAGATTCCTGCGTCGAAATATTCTTGCAGAATCCGGCGAACCCCGCCGAATACTTCAACTTCGAAACGACTTGTCGCGGCTACTTGCTGGCAGCCCATGGCCCCGATCGCAATTCGCGTACCAAACTGACGCAACCCGAAATTGATTCGGTTATTCGAACCAAACAGTTGGCTAGTGTCGCGGGCAATCTTGTATGCTGGGGCATGATCGTGCAGATTCCGGCAACGCTCTTTGGACTTCGTTCGTTCGATGGCGTTACACTTAAGGGGAACCTTTACAAGTGTGCCGATAAATCAAAGACGCCTCATTACCTGAGCGCCTTCCCGGTAGAAACAGAAAAGCCGGATTTCCACCGGCCTGAATTTTTCAGCGAATTTTAATTCGGTTATTTCATCTTAATTTTCATTTCGAAGACTTGGCGACCGGTGTCGTCTTCAATCTTCATGTAGGTCGCACCCATCTTATCGGTGCGGAAGATCTTGACTTCCTGGCCTTCGCGGGTTTCTCCCATAAAATGCAATTCAAGCATCGCAGGAATGCAAAGCTCCAAGTCGGCGGCGCTGAATACGTTCAAGGCGAGTTTCACGTATTCGATGTTGTTCATGTGGTGCGACATGTCAATGTGCTGCGGCAACACCTTCTGGCGGTACACTTCCTGGTATTCTTCGGGCTCCACAGGGAACTTCGAAAACTTGTTGTCCATAAAGTGCTCCGGAGCGCCTTCTGCCGGAAAGTCAACAGCTTCAAGCTTCATAGGGCGGTGACGTTCCAAGTCTAGGCAGCAGGCTTCCTGCACGGCAAGAATAATCGGTTCGCCTTCGACGGTCGTGATGGAGGTGTTCACGTAGGTACGAATCGGGGCGTTGTCCGTGGGGAACGATGTCGTGATGACTTTGTCTCGCCAGAACGGACGCTTGAAAAACTTGAATTTCGCTTTGTAGATTGCCCAGTAGCCGCCCTTTTCGTTTACGCAAAAATTGTCCATCTTGAGCGCGCCGAAATTTTCGGTGAGGTTGTCCTGAACCATGAGCACGGTTTGTGCAATGCCCATCTTGCCTGAAACGTCGATGTAGGCCGAGGTAATGGTGCGCTGTTTCTGGAAAACGAGCGGATTTTTAGCAAGCGAATAAATATCAATCATGCTTTGAATATAAATAAAAAAAGGACGGTTGTGATACCGTCCTAAAATATTTTGTCAACAGTCATTCCGCATTTGGAGCGGAATCTTCTTGAACCTAGATCTTCTTGAGCACCAGCAAATGGCCGGGAGCCTTGGCGGGGTCAAGTTTCACGTAGTTCTTGTTGCCACGCCAGACAAAGCTTTCGTCGGTAATCAAGTCCTTCAAGAAATAGAAGGCGTCCTGATTCAGGCCGAGCTTGCCCATGTCGAGTTCCACCATGCCTTCCTGGACGTTATCCATGTCCATGTTGCATACGCATAAAATAACGTCTTCGCCGGACTTCTTGGAATAAACCATTAGCTGGTCGTTGGCACAATAGTGGAAATCGAGGTTGTCGTATTCCTGCAGGGCGATGTGTTCCTGACGGGCGGTATTCACGCGGCGCACGAAATCCTGAATGCCCGGGCCAGTCCAGTTGTGGACCTTGTACTGGTACTTTTCGCTGTCCAGCAATTCTTCCTTGATGGGGCTCGGAATGTTTTCGCAGAGCTCGTAGCCATTGTACATGCCCGTAAGGCTAGAAAGCGTACCGGCCAAGAAGTAACGCTGCTTGAAGGCGTTCGGGCCCTTGTAGGCGAGGTACTTCGGGAAAATGTCCGGAGTCGTCGGGAAGAAGATGCCGCGCATGTATTCCTTGGCATCGGACTGCGTCAGTTCCTTGAGGTACTGTTCGAATTCCCACTTGGCAGAGCGCCAGGCGAAATACGTATAGCTCATGTCGAAACCGGACTTTGCGAGGCGATGCATCATCTTCGGGCGCGTGAACGCTTCGGCGAGGAACACGAGTTCCGGACGCTTTTCCTTGACGTCTGCAATCAGCCATTCCCAGAACGGGAAGGGCTTGGTGTGCGGGTTGTCGATACGGAAAATTTCGATGCCCTTGTCGGCCCAGAACAGGATAATGTTTTCGATTTCTTGCCACAAGGCCTTGTAGTTCTTGTTGTAGTAGTCGAAGGGGTAAATGTCTTCGTACTTCTTGGGCGGGTTTTCGGCGAACTTGATGCTGCCATCCGGTTCGTGGTAGAACCATTCCGGGTGGCTCTTCACGTACGGGTGGTCGGGGCTGCAGTTCAGCGCGATATCGAGAGCGAGGCGGAGACCCTTCTTGCGGGCGGCCTTTGCAAAGTGCTCGAAATCCTTCATGCTGCCAAGTTCCGGGTCCACATCGTAGTGGCCGCCGTTCTTGTTACCCACGGCGTACGGACATCCCGGTTCAAGCGGCTTGCCCTTCTTGTCCACCTTGGCGTGCAGGGCGTTATTGGCACCCTTGCGGTTCGTGACACCGATCGGGTGAATCGGTACCAGGTAAACGGTATCGAAGCCGAGGCCGGCAATGTAGTTGAGCTGGTTTTCGCAATCCTTCCAAGTGGCGCTCTTCTTCGGGTCGGTGCCCTGGCTCTTCGGCCACATTTCGTACCAAGTACCAATGCGGGCGTAAGAGGGGTCCACGCGGAGCTTCATTACGGGGCTTTCGGTCGGTTCGTCCTTGGGCTCAATCGTCCAGGCGCAAATCTTGTATTCGTAGTAGCCGATATTGTTGACCGTGAAGGAGCCTTCCCACTGGTCGTTATCGACAAAGTGCATGGGAGCCTTTTCCCATTTTTTCTTGGAATCGTGGCGGTAGAAAATCGCCGCGTCATACTTTTCGTGGCTGTGGCGGAAAATGTCCGCGGTCAGCGTAACCGTATCGCCCGGTTCGCGCTTGAGCATAAAACGCCCGCCTTCGATCTGGGGGCGAATGTTTTCGATGACGAGATTGTCTTTACGAGTAGGAATAGTAGCCATAGTAACGAAAATTTAGCAAAAAAGGCTCGCCGTGGCGAGCCCTTAAAATGCGTTTTAGTTTTAGTTGATTCTTAATACCTTGACTTCTTTAATCCAGAAGGTTCGTTCGGAACCGCCGAGGTTCAGTTCAAAGCGGGCGAACGGATCGCTGACTTCGGGCGTGAACGTGATTCCGACCGATTGACCCGTGGTCTGCACTTGTACATGTTCCTGGAATCCGATGGTTTCGTAGGTGTTGTACGAACCGATACGGGCCGTAATCTGACCTTCCACATCGGACCAGATGGTGAATATGCACTGGTACTGGACGCCGGCAATCAGGGCAACGTTTTCTTGAATCAGCTGCACGCTGTAGGAATGCTTGCCGCCATCCGTAACGTTCACCTGCATAATGCGTTCTTTGGACCCCTTTTCGAGCAGCACCGTCGTGTCGGAATGTCCGCCAAACTGGTTCATCAAAATCCAGTCGGTGGTAAAGGGCGAAGAGAAGTTTCCGTTGATAATCGTGTTTTCGCCCTTCTTGGCTGCAATACCCTTCCATATGTCAGCGACATATTCGAAATGTGCATCGCCAGCAACTGTGGTGTAGTCATAACGCAGCGGCTGGAAGCTTGTTACGAATCGCTTGTTCATCGCGTCCCACAATTCCGAATTGTATTTGGAATCAATGTGAATCACGCTGTCTTCGCCAATTTCTGCAGAAGAGAAGTCGATGCCTTCGGTAAACTGCTTGACTCGGAATACAACAGACAAGTTAGCCTTACCGCCAGCCGTATCGATCTGCGAGTAGTGGTAGCGCAGCATGAACGTCTGGAAGTTCGAAAGACTGTAGACAAAGGGATGGTACTTCTTGTCGATGAGAATCCTACCGAATATGGCCATGGTTTCGTCGGGCTTGAATCCGACGCCCATTTCCTTCAGGTAGCCTTCTTCGTTCAAGTCAATGTCCTTGAAGGGGTCTTCAACCAAGGAGCCCTTGGTAAAGGATATCTCAAGCGACTCGTTGGGGGAGTCTTCGTAAGGCCAAAGCTGGAGTCCGACAACGGGGTCGACAATCAAAGTCGTATAATAATAGCTGGAGAAGGAACGTACTTCAGTAAGAATCAGGGAGAAGGAATCCAATAGAATCGGCTCATCCTTTTCTGCTTCCTTGGCAAGAGCCTTGAGATTCACTTCGGAATAGTCAATAGAGAAATCGGCGACTAGCGGAAGGGCCGGCTGTTTCTTGACAGCAGTGTCCTTAGTCGAGGTATCCTTAGGCGTGGTATCCTTGACCGAAGTGTCCTTTACGGAGGTGTCCTTTGCCGTTGTGTCTTTTCCGGTTGTATCGCGGTCAGCAATGCTCGGGTTGCCAATTTCGATACCAGTAATGGACTTGTCGTTGGAACAAGCTACCAAAGACAAAAACGCGGTGGCGTATACGGCAATCGTGGCTATGGACAAAAAGAATTTCATCACACTCCTCGGGTCAAGGGGAAGAGCTGAATGTTGACTTGCACAACATCTTCTGCTTCTCCGGCTTTTGCAGAGAAATCTAGTAGTTCTTTTCGCATTAGTTGTAAATGTTTCTTCAAATTAGGGAAATCTGAACGCCTAATTCCAAAAGTAAGCGCTGAAACGTCCCTTTCATGGCCCGGAAGATCGGACAACATGGTTGCCGACAGCTTGAGCATCTGGAAATGATAGAGTTTTACCATCATGTCCTGGACTTCGTCGTCGGTCGTAATCAGGGGGTCGCGTTGGCGGTAGCCGTTAGCGGTCTTGACAAGGAGACCCAGTTCCAAGAGCAACTGGAGCGATTCGGTCACCTGTGCGGGTGTAACGAGTCCGCGCAGCTTTTTAGAAATCATGTCAGGAATGGGACGGAAATCCTTGAGTCCTACCATCTCAAGAATTACGGAGTGATGCCATTCTTGGAAAATACGGAACTGCGCCTTGTCCATCTTGTGCAGCTTGGAGCGGGGACTTGCCTTGATAAGCTGGGCGTAGTAGATTTGCTTGTCGGCGTCGGTTTGTGCCTGGTTAAAGAATACGAGGCTTTCGAAGTAAGCGGCGCGCTGGTTTTCGAGACCCAGGCCATGAATAAGCTTGGTGACCGTATTTTTGGTGATGTTGCGCTTGCCGTCGATTGCGAGCTTTAAATGGGCATGGCTAGAAAGCCCTGCCTTCTCGGCAAAGAACCGCAAGCTGAACGCGGTCGAGGTTTTCTTTTTATACTCGTAATAGTCACGGAGAAATACCCTGTAGTTCGTGTACTGCAGGATATCCGGTTCTACGAGTTTCTGCTTTTCTCCATTATCCATGTTCAAAAAAATAGAAGAATTAACCCCTGAAAACCATATCTATTTTAAGATTCCCGTTTACCCGAGTAACCATTGTAACCATTAATATACATCGCGTGCCAGGAGCGAAAACCGCCTGTGGTCCACGAATTTGCCGTTTATGAGCTCGTAATCGCGGTTTATGCCCTCTTCCATGAACCCGCAACGGGCGGCGACGGCGGCACTTTTTCCGTTGAGTACAGAGACTAAAAGTTCCAGCCGGTTGAGCTTGAGTTGTTCAAAGGCGAACTTGACGATGAGTTTTACCGATTCGGTCATCAGGCCTTGGCCGGTAAACGGTTTTGCGAGCCAGTAGCTAAGCGTTGCCGAATGGTTGCGGACGTTTACTTCCATCATGATCGAGCCTGCAAAAACGCCCTCTTCGCTGTTTGGGGTGTTCTTGAATATAAGCCAGCAACCGCCTTGCCCGAACCGTTCGTTTAAGACCCATGAGCGGATTCTTTTCTTGAGGTCGAAAATGTCGGTTTCCTGAATCCAGGGAAGGTGCTCGGTCAAGAAATCGCGCGAACCTTCGATAGCCTTGAAGATGTTTTCTGCCGAAGCTTCGCCAGGAGCGTTTTCGCGAACGCCCCTCAGGGTGACCAGGTTCCCTTTGAGGGTTGCGGTCTCGAATGTCTCGGTGAAAAAATCGTCAAAATTCTCCATAAGGGGGAAGATAGTAAATTGGATAAAAAGGAAAAAACCGTCGAATTGCTTCGACGGTTTTTCAGTGCGGATGAAAGGACTTGAACCTTCATGCCCTTGCAGGCACTAGAACCTGAATCTAGCGTGTCTACCAGTTCCACCACATCCGCGTGGGGTAAGCCAAATTTTGAAAATTTTGCCCTATTTGTCAAGGGTTATTTAGAAAAAATCTCTAAAATCCAATCTTTGCGGTTGTTTTCCCAATAGCTCCAGTCGTGCTCGCCCTGCGGGTCGAACTTGAGGTCGCAACCTGTGCCTACGGTTTTACAGAATTCCTGAATCCAAGGGATCGTCTTGTCGGCGGGGTAGAGTCGGTCAGAACCGCCCTGAATGAATCTCCAACGCCCGTTCTTGAGTGGAGCCTGTGCGGCGACTTGTGCTGCCGGTCCGAGCGCTTCGCCATAAGAACTCATGAGAATTCGGTTCTTGATTTTGCGCTTGCCCCACATGGAGTAGGCTATGACTCCGAGCGATCCGTCCGAGATTCCGACCAGCGAAATTTCTTCAATGTTTTTTTTCAGGCGCTTGGCGAGGCTGTCCAGGGCGTCGTCTAAGGCTGCGATGGTAGCAGGCTCGGCCCAATGGTTTTGTTTGCAGGCCGAAGCGCTGACGATGGTGTAGTCCGGCATCATTTTTGAAAGAGCGCCGCCGGCTACAAGTCCTTTTTGGCAATTGTTGCTGGTCATGCCGCCGTGAAACCAAACTATAGTTCCGGCCGTATCTTTTTTGTTTATGCCTCTCCAGACACCTACAGGCATGTCGCTCGAAAGGCTTGTTGCCAGGAACATGACGGAGCCTTGTATAGGCCGCTTCATGTGTACAGTAAGGGTGTCGGTCGGCGCCTGCGCAAAGGCTAATGCAGTTGCAACAAGTGATAATATGACGAGACGTCTCATACCGACAGAGCTCTACTTTCTCTTCTTCACAATCCAGAGAATGAATAACGCGAGTGCGGCGATAGCCAAGGCGAATACGATCGTGCAGCCGATAAAGCCGTAGTAGACCTGGTAGTCCATGACGAGCGTCTCAAAGTCTATTTCTCCGTCGGACGAAGACATGCTGTGGACAATGAATGTCTTGTCGTTGATTCTGGAGGCCGAAATTTCAAGCGGAATATCGCCTGCGTCGCGGCTTGCGAAACTGTACCATTCGGCCATGTTGTTCAGCATGTCTGTCGAAGCGTACAGAATGAAGTTTGCCTGGTCGTCACCATTGATCTGGAAAATGGTCTTATCGAAAAACGGAATGTTGCTCCCGCCAAAAATGCTCGGAATAGCTGCGTGCGAAACGGTACCGTAGAACAGATGCTCTTCTTGCACCAATCCCTTGAGGGCGGGCATGATATACGAAAAAAGCCATCCTGCCAAAAAAAACAGTAGCAAGGCAAAATTCAAAAGAGCCGGTTTTCTAGAAGTATAAAATCGCATGAGTTCCTTATTGCTTGGATCTAAAAATAAAGAAGAAGGTAGAAAGCATCAGCACGAGGGTCAAGAAATAGAATGCCATCGGGATTTTTGACTTGAGCGACATTTCTTCGGCGTTCTGGCTTTGGAAAAACTGGATTAGGTCTTCGCTGTACATGATGGCAAGTTCACTATTGAAGCGGCTCCAGGCAAGGGTCTGTTCTTCGTTGTCCTGGAGCAGGGCGAAAATGGCTTCTTTGGTGGAATCGGGAATCGCACTTACAATGCTGTCGCCAAGGCCGGCGATGCCGACCATGTAGCCGGCACGTGCTGAATCAAGCGTTCCACGCAACGGGATTTGAATGCTTGCAGGGAGACTTGCCACTTGCTGGTTGACGGCCTGCAACCTTTCAAGCCACGCATGGCGGCTTGCCGCATAGCGGCGCATGCTTGAAACCTTGGCAAAGACTTCGCGTTCAAAACGTTCGACGGCCGAGCGAGGGGGAGCCTTAATTCCAATACGGCAGATGTCGTCCATTTCGCGAGTGAACGAAACGGCGATTTCGCGCAGCGTCATAGTCTGAGCCTGAACAAAAACGGTGTCTATGCCAAAACCGATTCGCACGCGTTCCATACCGCGCATGGCGTAAGATTCCTGCAGCTGGTAGTCCGAAAGCGTCTTGATGTAGCGCGAGTACATGATGATTTGCGGCTTTTGCGAGAAATAGAACAGAATGGTGAGTCCTATAGCAACGGCCAAAACCACCCACGCCCAAGGGGAGCGGATTCTTGCGTTAAAGGTATCGGCAATCGATTTATTCTTTAACTCTAGCACAATTAGAAATTACCTTTTTTCTACTTTAATTGGTATGCGTACGATTCGTTTTTTACCATTTTTCGGCCTTTTTACGGCATTTTTAATGCTCGTTTCTGGCTGTACCGTGGAACGTGCCGAAGAAAAAGTGCTGGCTGAACACGCAAATGGGGCAAAAAAGACCTCTATCTGGGTTTACCCTGATGGTGAAATCTTAAAAAGGAACGAATGGTACACCGACGGAATCAAGGAACTGGAAATTCCGTATAAAGACGGCGTCCCGCACGGCGACTTCAAGCGTTGGACGGGCTTTGGCGATGTTGCTTTGCTCGGGCATTACAAGAAGGGCCTTAAGGATGGCAAGTGGACAGCCCTTTTTAGCGACAAGAAGGTCGAGGCTTACCTTTATTACGAAAACGATCACCCCGTGGGTGACTGGGAAGGTTGGCATTACAATCGTGAACGTTCTTTTGAAGAACATTACGATGACGAAGGCCGCGCCATAGGAATCTGGAAAAAGTGGTTTGATAACGGAGCCTTGCAGCAAGAGGGCAATTGCCACGCCAAGTGGGACCCGAAACGCGAAATTCAGTCTGCCTCGGGTGACTCGACTTACCTGAAACGCTTTTCGAAAGATTGCCACCTGCTCGAAGAATTTACGTGCAAGAACGGGATTCTTGATGGCCCGTTCTCGCTGTATTATGAAAGCTATGACGAAACGGTAGATACTGCAAATTGTGGTATAGGCCGCGTGCGAGTGCAGGGTGTGCTCGGCATTGGTGAAAACGGAAAAGACAGTGCGCTTATCGGGACTGTCACTTACTTTAGGGCCGATGGCACACGCATGAAACAAGAACATTGGAACAAGGATGGCAAGCGCGATTCCGTATGGCGTTGGTTCGATGAACGCGGCGAGTTGGTGCGCGAGGTGGACTTGAGCATGAACGGAGTGATTTATGGCGCCTGCGAAGGCAATATGTCCAAGTTCTGTGCCGAAACTTCGTACGTGGGTGGAATAGGCGGATTACTTGATAGTAGCAAGCTTGCCCAAAGTGAAAGTTTTGTACAAAGTATCGGAAAGTTTCCTGCGACAGTACGTTATGTAAAACCGGGTCGATTGCTATTGTACGAAGAGCTCTGGAAAGATGGCCAAATTGTAGAAAGCCGTAGCTTTTTCCCGGACAGCATGGGCGGAAAACTCGCTAGCGAGACATTCTGGAAAGACGGCAAACGTAACGGAATCATGCGTAACTGGTACCGGAGCGGCGTACTCCGCGACAGCCTTACCTTTGTAAATGGTGAGCGCGTGGGTGAACAGTTCAGTTACGACAGTACCGGCAAACTCACCATTCATAAAACAGAGGCCGGTAAGAACCGGCCCGTGATTATGCATTTGCTTGGAGAGTAGTTAGAAGTTGAAGGCGAGGCCGATTCCGCCTTGTGGAGTCGGTGCCACTTCGATATTGATAGCGGTTGTGCTTTTGCCGCTTTCGCTGTTGTAAATTTCGATGGCGCCGTCTTTCTTGGAATTGCCGACTTTTTCCATGATGATTCCGATAAGGACTGCTGCCGCACCGCCGAGAATGATTATGCCTCTGCCTTCGCCGAATGTGCCGTGTTCCATGTCGGCCTGCCCGGCCATAATGCCGTAACCGATGCAGAATCCGCCTGCAAAAGAGATTCCCCAAGAAGCGTAGCGCAGAATGTTGCCAGTGTTCCACTGGTCGTTGGCTTCGGGGACGTAGAGGAGCAGCCGTTCGACTTCTTCTTCGCTTGATTCCTTGCCGTCAACCGTGAATGTGTTCGTGAATATGCCGCGTTCAAAGGTGATGGTGTGCTTTTCGTTGCCGTCTAAGGGCTCTTCGGCAAATGCTAATGACGAAAACACGAATAGAATGCAAAAAACGATGGCGTTTTTCATGAATTTTCTCCTAACTCCCAAAAGGGCGGACGAAATATAACAAAAAAGACCCCTCAGTGAGGGGTCTAAGAGCGGCGGACCGGGATCGAACCGGCAACCATTAGCTTGGAAGGCTAAGGCTCTACCATTGAGCTACCGCCGCGAGCAAGTCCAATTATACAAAAATCCGCCTATTTTCAAAGGGGTTCGTTAAAAAGTTCTTGCATTTTTTATTAAAAAAACTATATTTAGCGCCACAATAACAATTTTACCTAGAGGTAGCTTAACTTGGCGTTACAAAACCCCCGCGACCGTCGCATGCCGAACAGACAGAGTGATGGAACCCGCATTAACGAAGACATTCGCATTTCCCCGATCCGTCTTGTAAAGGAAGATGGCGAGGCCGTCATCATGGATACCAAACAGGCTCTCCAGATGGCCAAGGACGCCGGACTGGACCTGGTGGAAGTGTCTCCCAATGCTAAGCCGCCTGTATGCCGTATCATCAACTACGGCAAGTTCAAGTTTGAACAGATCAAGAAGGCCAAGGCCGCAAAGGCCAAGCAGCACGTGGTGAAGCTTAAAGAAATCAAGATGCACCCGAAGACTGCCGAGAACGACTACCTGTACAGGATCAAGCAGGCCGCCGAGTTCTTGCAGGATGGCATGAAGGTCAAGCTTATTATGCAGTTCCGTGGGCGCGAAATGGCGCACATGGACTACGGCAAACGCCTGATGGAGCGCGCTAAAGAAGACTTGCTCCAGTACGGCGACTTGGAAATGGATTCGCGAGTCGAAGGCAACACAATGCTCTCGATTTACGGTCCGAAACGCGGTGCAGCAGGTGCTGCCAAAAAGCAGCCCCAGGCACCAAAGCCCGTAACCGAGCCCATGGCAGCAGGTGAGGCTTCAACTTAATAACCTAAAGAGGTAAAAATGCCTAAGATGAAAACACACAGCGGTGCTAAGAAGCGCTTCCGCCTGACTGGCTCCGGCCACGTCAAGTTCAAGCGTGCTGGCATGCGCCACATTCTTGCCAAGATGTCCACGAAGCGTAAGCGTAACCTGCGTAAGGGCGCTCTCGTTAAGAAAGTCGATGTTTACCATGTCAAGCGTCTGCTTGTCGTTGCATAAGGAGTGTAAGAATGCCACGCGCTAAAACCAGAGTTCCTTCCCGCGAACGCCGCAAAAACATCCTCAAGGCCGCCAAGGGTTTCTATGGCCGTCGCAAGAGCAACCTTCGCCTTGCTATTGACGCCGTAGCCCACGCCGGTCAGTATGCCTACGCTCACCGCCGTGACAAGAAGGGTGACTTCCGCTCTCTGTGGATCACTCGCTTGAACGCAGCTGTCCGCGAATATGGCATCAGCTACAGCCAGTTCATTTACAAGCTTTCCAAGGCCAACATCCAGATGAACCGCAAGGTTCTCGCCGATATGGCCGTCGCCGATCCGGCAGCATTTGCCAAGGTCGTGGAAACTGTGAAGGCTGCTTAATAGCTGCATCTTAAATGCGAGAAATTGCACCCTGCTCCTAACCGAGCGGGGTGCTTTCTTTTTTAATCAGGGAAATGAAAATGTTATTCTTTGATTAGTTTTCCGCTAAACCATTCCATGTATGAATACACGATGGGGCTTGGACTGGCTTGCCCATCTTCGCATTTCCAAATTTCACTATTAAGTGATTTATGGGTGGTTTGCGGATCTGTCGGATTGATTTCGTTGTTGCAGTCTTCGATTAAGAAGAATACGGATTGGAACATGTCTGTTCTGGCGCACATTCCACTTGGGTAGGCACTAGTGAATTCAAGTTCGTCATTGGTGATGTTGCTTAGAACATGTCCTGTGGGCTGAGTCCCGTCATTAGAAAGCGTCGTGAAGTAGCGGCATTCTTTTTCTGTCGGGTGCTCGCTCATTAGCTTTGCTGTCATCGGGAAACAAGTTGGAATGTCGCTTGTATTGATTTGGATTATGGGACTGTTCTTGATTAAGTCGGTCGTGCTGACTCCTGTGGCTTGTTCAGCGAATTCGATACAGGCCCATTTGGGTGAACCATTATAGGCTATCACGTGGTTGTCAAAAGAGAGTTGTTCTGCGCTGGACGCATACTGCAACACATAGTTTTCAAGTGTCTTGCTGCTGTCAATAGTTACAACCGTATCGCTTGGCTGCTGCGGCGTTATGGGGTCTTCTTCAATAACGCTAGAGGATGAACTGAAGCCTTCATTTTTCTTGGATGATGAGGGTGTTTCGTATCGGCCTGTCGATGATTCCGCGCCTTTGGACATGTCGGAACAGCGTTTTGCTGCGACAGCGCTGAAGTCAGAAATCAAAGCGCTTGCTGAACCGTCCTCTATTTCGTTTATGACGCATGCGGCTTTGAAAGCCCCATTTCTACAGCCTTTGCTTATAAGAGCATTGTGTACAAAGAATTCGCTGTTTGGAGAACTCGTGCAACTTGTCTTGAATGCGGTGTAAATGGAATCGCAAGAATCTCCGAGACCTGTCGCCTGTTGGGTACTAATTGATCTGCCGTCTTCGATTTGGATTGTCATTGCAAACGTGGCGCTGTCAGCAGTGCATTCTGCGCGGGAGCCGGTTTTATTGCCTTCTGCCATGGCGATCTTACCGCCGTCGATTTTTGCGTATGCGGATTCTTTCCAATCCAAACCGTAGTTGAACCATTCCTCTAAAGAGGCGTTGTTGTCTTCGATGGTGCCGCCTGCGGCTTTATCCGATTCGGAACAGGCTGTCAGTGCGAATATGGTCGCTGCAGAAATAAAGAGTTCTTTTTTCATGGTGGTGCCCCCTACTTTTTATGAAAAGGTTTAATGTTTTGAACTTTGTCTGTAAGCGGAAATAGCTGCAAGTTCAGTCGATACACGCGGTTGCTGCCTTTTTTGGCGGTTGCGATAGAGATGATTCTCTTGCGGCACGCTTCAAGTTCTTTTAAAATCTCGGCATAGTCTTCGTCGTCAATGCCCATAGTGATGCCGGTGAAGTTTCGTTCTTCTACAGGGTATTTCTCAATGGCGTCTTTGGCAAAGTCCGCCATTTCCTTGTGCATTTCGCGAACGAGTGTCGGCATGGCGGCAACTGACATCTGGAGCGATCGCTCTATTTGTTCGTAGGTGTCGTTGGCAGTCTTTTTCAGAAACTTTGCGCGAGTTAAAAATGCAAGCGCATTGCGGATCTCTTCGGCAGAAAAAGCATTGCCGCATGCTTTGGCGATATCGAGTGGCTTGGCTCCCGGCATCATGGGCGCGAGTTCGCGTAGCACGGGGTATTTCCACGATTCATAAAAGGATACGGATTCTCCTTCAAGAACGCGGACTTTGTGGGCGCTGGCGATTTCTTTCATTTCGGAGTAAGCGGCCTTTTTGTCGGCGTCTCTCTTGGATTGTCCGAATTTGACGAGTTGCCTAAAGTACTCGCGTTCGGCGCCAAAGAGGTTCATGGCGTCGGCAGCGCGTTCGATTCCCGTTTTAGACAATCCGCTCTTGCCTTCGCAAACGAGTTTCATGTAATTGGGAGAGGTGAACCCGCCCTTCTTGGTAAATTCTCGCCAGGAAAAAGCGGAGGTCCGCTTTTTCCATTCGTAGTAATCGTTCATGAATAAACGATAGTCTTCGTATTCAATTACAGATTTCATAGTACTCTAAATATATTCTACTGTAGAACGGAATAGAATATGATTTCTATACAAAACTTGCGATTTTTTGTTAAAATGTATAATTTTGCGTATAAAATCAAGAAACGGGAAATTTTTTATACGGGATGGGTAAAGAAAAAACACTAGCGAGGCTAGTGGTTCAAAAGATTTATGGTTTCAGAGCAAGAAACTCTTCTTCAATAGATTTTTTTTGCGATAATTACAAAGCTTCGACTTCTGCTTGAGTAAGTCCTGATGCTGCGACAATTTTTTCAATGGGAACATCCATGGTTTTAAGTGCCCGAGCCATTTCGCGAGCCTTTTTTTGTTCGCCTTCAGCAAGGACAATTGCACGGGCGCGAACCCTTGCCAATGCCATACGGTCCAATTGCTCTTCCGTAAATACCATGTCGTCTGCCTGTTCCTTGAGTAGTTTGTCTGACGCTTTGTTTACCAGCAGCCTGTTGATTGCCTTTGCAATGACATCGTCATTGAAATCTGGGAGGTTTTCGGCCGAGCCCGCATGCTTGAGCAAGTAAAGCCAGCGGTCCTCATCATTTTTGAGGTCTTCAAAGGTCTTGGTGAACTTCGTCAGATCATACATAATATACTTAATCTTTTCGCTCAATGTCAAGCCTTTCTCGTTTCGTACCGCCCAGGTCCCACGATAGTCGTTTTGTTTGCCCACAGGAAAGTCGCAAATCCAAATGGCGTACGTGGGTGGAATTTCATATCGATGAACTTCACGCTTGGCGCGTTCTTCGTCAGAAATGTCTACGGAAAGTTGGCCGAAATTAATCTGATCCCATTCATATTTACTTTGCAGAACAAAAGCGCTGTGCTGCAAAAGGACGCGATCCACAAAATAGTCCGGCCTAGCTTTCTGCATTTCGACATTAAAACAAAGTCCGTTTGAAGTTGTGGCACGGATGTCGAGTCTGAACAGCTTTACAGCGGGGAAGATGATGTTGATTTCGGTGTTCTTGATAACTACGGATTCTATCCTGTTTCTTTCATCTGTCTGAAAGACACCGTTCAAGAAACTGAGAAGGGTGTGTTCGTCGCTCAAGAAAGCCTTGAAACCCGCGTCGTAAAGTGGATTGATATACTTGTGTTTCTTGATTTCTTCGACAGTTTTCTCAACTAGAAATTCGTGGCTGAGATTCCTGTTGACCAAGTTTATCGGCAAAATGCCGTTGTTTTCAGAAGTCATTTCTTTTCCAAAAGCCGGGTACGCCCCCGTTGGGCGAATAAGGACTGTCCCTATCTTTATATATACACGCTTTTTTCGAGCAGTTGAGGGTCGTTTTTGATGTAAAAAGATGTTTGCTATTGGGGATGGGTGGGTGGGGGATGCTAGAGCGGGAAAAGCGTGCTAAACGAGTGTCGCGACAAAATGCTCGCATTTTGTCATGACCGAGTGACGCCGCGGACGCCGTAGGCGTCAAAAGGGATTGCCGCTTGAGAAAGGGACTGCGGCTGCGCCAGTCCCCGAGCTTTGCGCGGCTGGCTTGCCGCCCTACGGGCTCGATGCTCGCTTGCTCGCATCAAGCTCATAATTTGCCTCTACGCACTGCGTGCATGAGCCAAATTATGTCGCACCCTCTTCGAGGGTGCCGGGTCCCTTCCCGTGTTATAAAAAAAGAAAGCCACCTGATAGGTGGCTTTTCTTTTTTAGAGCGGGAAAAGGGACTCGGACCCTCGACCCCGACCTTGGCAAGGTCGTGCTCTACCAACTGAGCTATTCCCGCGGGGTGACCCAATTATAGAATAATAAATTCGCTATGTCAAGGGCAAATGCAGAGAAAAAATCAAAATTCCATTCTTTTTGCCCCTTAATTCGAAAAATCCAGCTTTTACGCCTAAAAATCCGTGGGGTAACGGTAGCGGCAGGCGCATGTACAGGTCTTCCGAAATCAAAAAATCCTGGCCGAGTTTGGAGCAGAGAGTCTGGATTCGGGAGGTCGTGTTCAACACGTCGCCGTGGTAGGCCATTTCGCTGCCAAAGTTTCCGACTTCGGTCGAAATCACCTTTCCGCAGTGGGCTGCAGCCTTGAACGAGGGGACTACGCCGTAACGCTTCTTGAACTTGGGGGCCGTGCGTTCTAGGCATTCGGCAAAGTCGTAAAAGCAATCGATGGGTCGTGCCATCTTTTTGCAGTCGCTGGTTTTCCAAGTCAAGAACACTCCGTCGCCAGCAATCTGGTAGATTTCGCCGTGGTTTTCTTCGCAGCAGTTCGAAAGCAGTCTGTAGTAGTCTCGAATAAAGTTGCTGTAGGTGACGTGCCCGAGTTCTTCGGCGATTTCGGTGGAATGCTTCATGTCGATGAACATGAATATCAAGTCTTCTTCCTTGGGATCTTGGTTCTTGCCGAGCAGGGTGTTGATGAACACGCGGGTTCCGAATTTCTTGTGCACGGAACGGATAAAGGTAATCAGGTGCCCGAGCATGAACAGTTCGAAAATCAGGATGTGTGTGTTGGATTGTTTGAATACTTCCAGTACGTGTTGCAGGGCGGCTTCGTTTATAAGACCTTCGCTGCGGTCAATATCCCAAATGAGGATGCATAGCGTCAGGTTTGCACAAATGCTTGCGATAAAGAACCAGGAACGGATCAAAAGGGCCGCCACTACGGGTCTCTTGTCCATTTCGTCTTGCAAAATAATCACGTCGTAAATGGCGTGCGAAAGTCCGGTCAATAGAGACATTTGCAGCATGTATAACATGCGGGTTGAATCGAACCCGTTGCCGGAACCATAAGTCAAAAGGGCCGAGGCGCTCAGGGTAAAGGTCACCCAGGTCAGGATATAGAATGCAATTGCTTTGCATTTACGCTGCGTTAATCGGGTAATGGCCATAGCACCTTCAGTGGATAAATAGCGGCAACGCCCAAATCATGGCGATAATGATGATATCTTTGTACGATTCGTCTAAAAGCAGGGTCGATGCCAAAAAGAAGATGGTGGTGGACAATGTCAAAAAAATCAGGAGCGGAAGCCGCTTCTTCAATTTTTTCTTGAATTTATTTATCTTATTATTGTCCATATACATTTATATAATCTAAATTTTATAAAAAAGGTTTTTTGTAATATTTTTATTCGCTTGCGAAAAATGTTTTGTGTTTATCTTCACGTGCCCTTTTGCAAAAAAGTTTGCGATTATTGCGATTTTCGCGTAATGCCGTCGCAATCGAAAATTTTTGCCGAGTACGCCGATTTATTGTGTAAGCAAATTGTAAGTTTTTCAAGAGCGAATCCTGGGCTGCTTGCTTCGGCAAAAACGCTTTATTTGGGGGGCGGTACCCCCTCTGAACTGCCGGCTGAATTTTTGCGCCAAATTTTTGACTGTCTCGCCTTAGAAGGGCTCGATATCTCCAAATTGAGCGAAGTTTCCATGGAGTTCAATCCGGAATCGACGAGCCGCGAGTCCGTGCGAAATGCGATGGAACTTGGCGTAAACCGCATCAGTCTTGGACTCCAGACGTTTGACGCTAATTTGTTGAAGGTGGTGGGGCGCTCGCATTCGGTAGAGGCGGGGCTTGATGCCTTGAATTTGCTGACCTCTACGCCGAACCTGCAGGTGAATGCGGACTTGATGTTCGATTTGCCCGGGCAAACGGTCGAGGGCTTCTTGGCTGATGTGGACCGCCTTTCGGATTTTCCGCTTAACCACGTGAGCTTTTACGGATTGAACGTGTCGCCGCGTTCTCGGCTTGGGCATCGCGTGGATCGTGGGGAACTTGCCGTAAACGAAGACCTTTACGAACCCATGTACATGGGCGGTGTCGAAATTCTGGAACGCAAGGGGCTAATGCGTTACGAAGTCTCGAACTTTGCGAGGCCCGGTTTTGAAAGCGTTCACAACCAGAACTACTGGAATCGCGGTGAATATATCGGTTTTGGTCCCGGCGCCCATAGCTATTTAGGGAAAATTCGCTATTATGCCCCCGAAATTTACCCGCGGTGGCGTGATTACGTGAAATCCGGCTGCCCGGAATCGGCTCTTTCGGTGGACCGGCTGAGGCGTGAAGACGAAATTATGGAGCTTTTGTGGCTTTCGCTTCGCCAAAGCAAGGGAATTGCGACTGAAGATCTCGAAAAAATGGGAATCTCTTTGGATAAATCGGTGTGTGAACGATGGATTTCGAGGGGTTTTCTGAAACAAGGTAATCTGTTAAATTCATTACAAATTAAATCCAATTTGAGCCTTAATGGTCGTGGCTGGATTTTTATGGACGAAATTGTCACGGATTTGGCCAATTCTTATTCCAACTTGGAATAATTTGCGTTGGAAATGCCTTGAGATTCCTATCACAACGTAAATTTTTGTTGTCCGTTTTCTAAAAAAAAATCATATCTTTGGAGTATATGTTATGCAAAGTTTTCTTTGCGTAAGTGGAGTCATTTGTAGAGGTCAGAATGCAGTCTGTAAAAAAACATATTCTTTCGCTGATGTTGCTCGCGTTGCTTAGTCTTGCAGCGGGTGTTTTTGCGCAGGAAACTATTGACTGCATTGACTACAGCGGCCAGCCCGATGTGCGTTGCAAGTACTACCGCATTTTTGATACCCGTGGAGCCATTCTTTACGTGGTTCCGCCCGAAGCTAAACTTGTCAAGGCGAATGCAATTCCGGGTGCTTCGTTCTATGTGCTTGCCCCGGATGAAAAGAATTATGGCCGCGACACGTTGACGCTGGAACTTTCAGAAGATTCTTCTATCGTCAAGAATCTCAGGGCTGTCCAGGGCGATCCGGATTCCGGCCTCGTGAAGCTTCGCGTGGGCAGCAAATATGAACTCAAGAACTTTAGACTCGGAACGTCCGAAGATGCCGATGCGACTGACCCGATTATAAGCCTGGTCTACAACTTCTATGTGCCGTACCTCAAGTACATTGTTGAAGGCAAGGAAGTGACGGATGCTTCCAAACTTCAGTACGAAGTGGGCGATACCATGCAAGTCGATGTCGAGGCGATTATCCCGTTTGGACCTGCCAAGGGCCGCGTGGATTCGACCCTGAAGAGAACTTTCTATTTCAAGGCTTTCGGTGAAAGCGAAAACCTCCAGTTCTTGAGCGATGGTGGAGTAAACCTGAAGCAAAGTGACAACACCATTCGCTTAAATATTGATAACGGCAAGGGCAAGTTCAAGGTGGTTGCAACCAAGGCCGTTGATGACGGCTCGACGTTCAGCATGAATGCCTTTGACAACGGCAAGGATTCCGTGGGCGACACCAAGTTCATTCTGAGTGATCCGTTCCCGGGCGAATACCAGTTCGTGAACCCCAATATGCCGACGCTGGACAATGCCGCTATTTACGATACCGATGGCGATGGCATTGGCGATAGCATTGCGACCTGGTTCGGCGGTAAGACTGATTCCATGGACGTGAAGGATTTCTTCTACAGCTGGCCGAGCGACAAGTCTCTTGATAAGTACAGTGGTGATGTCAAGCAAGATGGCGATATCTATGGACTGCCCGATGTCAAGGTTGAAATTCAGGGCGATGACGCTAAGGGAATCGTAAAGGCTTATGTTTGCTCGATTGGAAACCGCTGCGACACTCTCGAAACCACTTTGAACGACAGCATTGGTGCTGCTATTCAGACGGCAACCTTGGTCAAGGGCAATGAAGGAACGGATACCTTGATTGTTCGCTTTAACAAGGACATGGATCCGTCTTGGACAAGCGGTCGCGGTTTGAAACTCAATGGCGAAGCAATCGATGTGGATGCAATCTCCAAGAAGGGAACCCAGTGGGTCTTCACGGTAGAGTCGGGCGTTGTGTCTGTGGGCGATATGCTCAAGATCGAAACCATTTGCGATAAGCATCTTTGCCCCGATGGAATCCTGACTGCCGCCGACGGTGTGCCGACGAGCAGGAACAACCAGGAAGTCCCGGTGAAGAATGCAGGCCGCATTTTCGTGGACAACGACAAGAACGGATTCTATGACCGCGATGGCGATGGCCGCATGGACTCTACCTCGCTTGGCTTTGAAACTCCGATTACCGAAGAAGATCTCAAGAAGATGGACATCACCTTCTACTGGCTCGACAACGATGGTGAACTGGTGGCTATCAAGCCGAATCTTGCTAATCTCACCCTTTCGGAAGACGGCACCCTGCTTGGCTATGCTCTTGATCCCGAAGAATATGACATCAAGAAATTGCTGACAGGAATTGACAAGTCCTATTCGAAGGATGGCAAGACTGAATACGGCTATGCCTCGATTGTCAATAAGGTTGCTGTCGAAGATAAGGAATCGGAAGAAGAAATGATGTATGGAATGAACGACTACATGGCTCCGGTCATCTCGTCGACGTTCCTGTATCCGGAATCGTTCCAGATGATGGAACCGGATAAATTCAAGATTAGCTTCTCTGAAGCGATGGACAAGAATAACGTGGAACTTTCTGATGACTGCCTTGCGTTCTATGTCGATGGCGCCTGGGTGCATTACAGCCTGAAGTCTTCGGAATGGAGCGATGATGGCCGCGAATTGGTCCTGTACATGGAAGCCGGTGAAGATCTTGCAACCCGCATGAATCCTGCAGACTCCGTGCGCTTTGATAACTTCACGAGTGGTCTTGTCGACAAGAGCGGGAACAAGGTGTCTGAACTTGCTCCGACTGTTATGGTGGAAGGCGACCCGCGCGTAATCATGAAGACTAATTCGTTTGCGGACTTGAACAAGGCTGAAGAACTCAGCGATCGCGTGAAGCCGTTCACGATTGAACATGTGAAGGAAGCCAAGGATGCTTCTGACCAGTCTTCGCTGGGTGTGCTCATGGATATTGGCTATTCGACCATCATGGGCAAGGATGACAAGGGCGAAACTGTGCCGAACATGGAAGATATCGGACTCCATTGGGAATTGTATGTGTACACCAATATTGGCAACTACGTTGGTGGCGCTTCGGGCAGTATCGCTTGTGATGACCCGTTCTTTGACGGTAACTGCCTTGAAAATCCGGATAAACTCTATGTCCGTTGGAATATGCGTGCCAAGAATGGCCGCAGGGTAGGTGCCGGCATTTATTTGGCAAAGTTCAAAGTTAAGGTTTACGGTGCAAAGGAAGATTTTAAGGTTGAAAGAATCTTTAGATGGGGCGTTTCTGCAAAGAAGTCTAAGTAAGGATTTTTTCCGAGGGTACGAACATGAGAAAAACATTTAAATACTTTTCGATGGTTTTACTGTCTGCAGCGGCAAGCTACGCTGCAGGCGTAGATTACCCTACTCCGGAAAATCCGGCGACGGGTATTTGGATTCAGCAGATTGGCGATATCGTGCCGCATTCTGCGACCAAGGCCACGCTGTACTATACCAAGTACGAGCAGAGCGACCGCGTCAAGAGTATCAGTTACCAGTACAATGGTGCTGGCTACTTGCTGATGAAACCCTCTGACAAGAAGACTCTTTGTACAGAAGGTGATGGCATGGAAGGTGCCGATGGTATTGTTCACCACCCGGATGGCGACCTGTTGGTGGCCGGTCAGGGCGAACGCATTTTCAAGGTGAGCAAGACTGCCAAGGAAAATGGCGGAGCATGCCGTGTCGCAAGGGCTACTCCTGCAACGCGTAAGGGCGGTTTCTGGCATTTGATGATGGACCCGAAGGGTGATAACCTTTGGGCTGCCGGTATTCCGGGCTATCTGTACCGTTTCTCGACGAAAACCGATCCGCAAAACAATAACTTTGCAACGACCGGTTATCAGGTTGAATTGAGACCCAAGGGACCGAAGCACACCTCTGAAGAAGACAAGAAACTGGCGACCGTGATTTGGGACGGTGATGGTACTGCCTTCTTTACGCGTTCTGACTATTTCGGCGGTGGCTGCGAAGCTGGCGGCGGATATAGGGCCTGTACGGAACAGGAACGCAAGAATAAAAACAACCTCAAGGATTCGTATTTCGGCGTGTTTACCGATACGACCTGGGTGACGGTGACCAATGCGAACCGCGGTACGTATGGCGGAAATGTCGGTGATAAGGTCATCACTTCTGTCGATACTAAGGTTTTGATTGACTCGTTGGAAGGTGCTCATGGTGGCGCCTACGATACTTATTCCAAAACGATCTTTGTGTTCGGTGGTTCTCGCATTGTGCAGATCCAGCCCTATCGCGAAGGTGGCGAAGTCAAGGCGAAAGTCGTTGCGACTATTGACCTCCGTGAATATTTCTTTGAAGAATCTAAGACGAATTTGAGTGGCCCGAGAACCAGTGGCGTGGGCTGGCGTTTGGACCAGGGTACCACGGATGGCTATGGTCACCTTTTTGTGGCTTCTAATACGGGTCACATGATTTTTGTGGATTATGCCGCAAACCCCAAGAAGTTGATTAATGACAACGTTTTGATTCATGTGCAGTGGATTGACAACTACCTTGATGACTTGGCTCCGCTTTCGGGCGTGGGCGTGATTCGTGAAGGTGGTAATTCGGGTGGCGACGAAGAATTTTCGAGCGCTTCTCAGAGCAGCTCTTCGCTGGTGGAATATCATGAATCTTCGAGCAGCGCAAAGTCTAGCAGCAGCGGCGGTTCTAACCTGAGCTCCGGCGGCAATGGCAATAGCTCCGCTGGCGATGGCACCAGTTCTGGCGGAAACGGCAATGGCTCTAGCAGCAGCGACGGTTCTTCTAACCTGAGCTCTGGCGGCAATGGCAATAGCTCCGCTGGCGATGGCACCAGTTCTGGCGGAAACGGCAATGGCTCTAGCAGCAGCGATGGTTCTTCTAACCTGAGCTCTGGCGGCAATGGCAACAGCTCCGCTGGCGATGGCACCAGTTCTGCAGGTAACGGTAATGGCTCTAGCGGTAATGACGGCTCTAGCAGCAATAGCAATGGTAACGGCTCTAGCAGCAGTGAACAGGGCAATGGCGAAGATGTGGGTGGCAATTCTTCTTCGAGCCGTACTATCGGAACAGGCGAAGATGAAGGTGAATCCAGTTCTTCGAGAGGCCAGTATTTCGGTGCTGAAGACTATGACGAAGATCCGGGTACGGGCTTCGATGAATACCCGTCTGCCGATGACTTTGAAAAGGGTGATTCCCTTGTTTCTAAGACGGTTGTTCTTAGCCCGACTGATCCGGATCCGAGTGACCCCAATGTGGTCGTTGTCAACGGCAACCACTATAAGTTGACGAATGACCCCAAGGGAATCCCGATGGATTTGCGTTATAACTCCGGCCTGGATTCTGCCAAGGTGGGCGATGTCGTTGCCATTACCTTGGATAAGGATAAGGTCAAGAAATATTTCGACTCTCCGGATTCTCTCCGCATTGTTTCGAAGACCGGTGTGAAAATCGTTGACCCGACGGATGGCTCCAAGAATGAATCCCTGGTTGTCAATGCCGATGGTTCCGTGACGATTTTCGTAACGGCTGACGAAGTGGTTCAGGGCGGCTCGATCAAGGTGTACGGTGGTAATGAAATGGTCATTATCGACAACATCAACTTCTACGATCCGATTCCGGATACTCGCGTCGGCTACATCAAGGATACCGACGGCGACATGGATTTGGACTATGTAGAAATTCTGCTGGATGATACGTTGTCTTCGAGCTACTATCTGGATGGTGTGAAACTGGTGATTGGCAAGGATACCTTGAATTGCGTGAACCCCATGCTGAACACGGCTCGCGACCGTATTTTGGTTTCTCGTGTGGATGAGTCTCTTCCCTTGCCGGGCGTTGGCGAATTCCCGAAGGATGCCAAGGCTTTGGTGATTTATGGCGACAAGGCTAGCGATGGTGCGACCTATGTGCGTGAATCAGCGATTGTGGAAGTGGGCAGCAATGTGATTAAGGATGCCTTCGCTATTCGCAATGCGAACGGTCTTGACTCGCTGTTCTTGCAGTATAACATTGATTTGTTCCCGGTAGATATCGGCATGCCTGAAATGTTGGTCATGATCAAGCAGAGTGCCGAACGCTATGGCTTCGATGTGGATCAGATCAAGAAGGTCTACATGCCTGCCAAGGATATCGTGATTTTGGTTGGCAAGAACTTCAAGTTGAAGGGTAGTGACAAGGATAGCGTGTCGCTGTATCCGGGTGTAACCTTCACGAACTTGCCTTACATTACCTCTGACGAATATGAACGCGAAGTTCCTGTTCAGGTGGTTGACAGATTTCCGATGGTTCAGAATGTGGAATACTGGGATACCGATGGCGATGGCGTTCTCGACCAGATCGTGACCGTGTTCGACAAGAAGTTGACAAAGGAAGATCTCGATGGATCGCTCTACATGAGCTTCCCGTGGTACAGCTATCGCGGAATGATGATCCAGTTGCAGGCTCAGCCTGAAAACATGAAGATCGATCCGAAGGATTCGACTCGCGTTGTCTGGGATGTTATCTCGACGACAAGGCTTGCTTCTGGTATCACGAGCATTCCGGAAGACTTGCCGCAGGCAACGGTCTATACCTACTACAAGATCTTTGGCGAAACCTTCGTGAACGAAGACGTGGCTCCGCTGGTTGACAAGATGGCACCGGTCGTTGCTAGCGCAACGCTCAGCTACGGCAAGAAGGCCGATACTCTTGAAATCAAGTTCTCGGAACCGATTCTCACGAAGAAGCTTAAGGGAACCGATTACTTCTCCTATATTCATGGCGAAGAAACAATCGAGCTGACCCCGACAAGAATTGACTGGTCTCCGGATGGCCTTACCGCAAAGCTCGTCTTTAACGGTAGCGATGGCACGATTATGCCGGGTGACTCCATTGTGGTCCATAAGGGTGCTAAGGATGCAATTAAGGATAACTACGGTAACATCGCTGGTGAAAATCCGCAGGCGGTTATTATCGGTGGTCTCTTGAACCACTTGGTCGAAGCCACTCAGATGGGTACTTTCGACATCAATGATGATACCCCGAAGGAAGATGCTGACGGCAAGAGCTACACGCTGCAGACTGTCAGCTCTGTGAACCTGCGCTATGTGCCGGGATCGACGACCAAGGAAGATATGGAAAAGGAGGGCGCGCTTGGACAGTTGGTGCAGCTCGGCGAACGCTTTGTACCGCAGCTCCTGGACCGTGCCCAGGTATCTGCCGACGGTACGTATGATCCGTCTGTGCTCGATTCCTTGAAGCCCGAAGATGTGTACATCTCGTTCATCGTGAACTACTTCGATCACTTGGGCCAGTACGTGAACGACACCATTATCACGGTGCCTTGCGAAAGCCCGAAGTTCGGCGGTAACTGCCTTGAAACCGACAAGAAGGTCTTTGTGAACTGGAACTTCAAGGATCACAAGGGACGTTTCGTTGGAACGGGCGTGTACACCGTGCAGTTCAAGATGGTTGTCCGCTACGAAGACAAGAAGATTGTCGAAGAGATCAAGGACAAGTGGGGCGTCCGCCGCAAGAAACACAAGAAGTAGGGGCGGCTGCGCCGCAGTTAATAGTACTCAGTTACGAGTTCTGAGCAAAAAAATGAAAAGTGATCGCCTTCGGCGGTCACTTTTTGTATAAGCATAAAAGAAAACGTCTGAATTATCTTCAGACGTTAAATGGTTTTAGATTGTTGCGCGAATGTGGAAAAGGGGTCCAGGGGGCGGAGCCCCATGCGTCATAGGCAGCGATTAATTATTTATTAATCGCTGCGAGGAATGCGTCCTTCTTGTCCTGCAAGAATTCCTTGCTGTTGTATTTGCGGATACGGCGGAGAGCCTGGTCACGCAACTGACGGACGCGTTCGTGGGAAATGTTCATGGATTCGCCCACTTCACGAAGCGTCTGCGGAGCTTCCTGGTTGATGCCGAAGATGCCGGTAATCACCTTGGCTTCGCGTTCCGGAAGCTGTTCCATGAGGTCGCGGGCCAAAGCTTCGACGCTCTGGATTTCGGATTCGTTTTCCGGGTTCGTTGCGGTACCGTCGGGGAGCACTTCGGCATACGTTGCCTTGGAGTCTGCCTTGAGCGGGCTGTCGAACGAAACGCCACGCTGACCGATCTGGATAAGTTCGCGGATTTCTTCGTTGATTTCCTTACCGCGGCTCTGTTCGTGCAAAGCCTTACGCACGCGGAGGTGCTGGTTAGCCGGCAAACGAATCAGGTTGCCCTGTTCGTTAATGGCACGGGTAATGTATGCCTTAATCCACCACACGCCGTAACTGATGAACTTAAGACCACGGGTATGTTCAAAGGATTCGATAGCACGTACAAGACCCATGGCGCCTTCGCTCACCAAGTCCGGCAGCGGAATCGGGCAACCACGGTATTGAATAGCGACTTTCAAAACGAAACGCATGTTGGCAGAAATAAGCTTCTTACGGGCGATCTTGTCGCCTTCTTTAGCTTTCTGGAACAGAATCTGCTCTTCTTCACGAGAGAGGGGAGCTGTGCGTCTAATATCTTCGAGGTAACGTTTTAGAGTAGTATCAGTAGAATCAATATGCATTTTATAACCTTACATCCTTAATATCGTATTTTTTTAAGCAAGATGCGTGCCAAAAGTGTAAAAAATTTGCAAAGTGTATCAAATTTCCCGTATATTGTCACACTTTCATGAATTTTGTCTCCAAATTTAGAAAAGTTGTCTGTGAATTTCAACTATTGTCGTGAATTTGTGACATTTACCGAGCTTGGGGGGGGCGCAGACATAGTGTGTGCGGACTTATGAGAAAATTTGGGGTTTTAGGGGCTTGCCCCCTAGGAGAGGGGGTAAAGGAGGACTCGTCGATGGCCTGGCCGCTAAGCGAACATTCCGGAACGGCCATGTGAGCGTGCGGAGCAGGCTGAGTCGAGGCCGTATTTAGGGGGAGGCATACCCCTTACAGACCGTTCGGCTCTATTTCTAACAAAAAAAATGTAATGTTGCCACACGGCAAAAATTGAATTCCAAATTTTGAATTCCGAATTAGTATATTTTACACGCTATGTCTATTAAAGAACCTGATCAGTCTGTCTGGAACAGATTTTGGCAACAGAAGAACGATATGGACAAGGTTTATCCTTCGTCCCCGTCTGTGTTGAATACGATTAAGAAGAATTTTAAGCTCGAAGGCCTCAAGGTTTTGGAAGTGGGTGCCGGTACCGGTCGCGATAGTGCCGAACTGGCCCGCTTGGGTGCCGACGTCTACGTGCTCGATTACGCCGAAAACAGTTTGAAAATTGTGGATGCCATTCGCGCGAAAGATAACCTTTACGATAACCTGAAGCTTGTGCGTGGCGATGCGTTCAAGGCTCCGTTCCCGGATTGCACTTTTGACTTGGTGTTCCATCAGGGCTTGGCCGAACATTTTAAGGATTCGCTCCCGCTGATCAAGGAAAACTACCGCATTCTAAAGCATGGTGGCCATTGTCTGTGCGACGTGCCGCAGACCGTTCACCCGTACACCGTTATCAAGCATATTCTGATTGCGATGGACAAGTGGTTTGCCGGTTGGGAAAAACAGTTCACCATGCCGCAGCTCAAGAAGCTCATGACCGATGCGGGCTTTGAATGCGTTTACGATTATGGCGACTGGATGCGTCCGAACCTGTTCTACCGCATTGTGCGCGAAGTGGGCTTCAAGGTGGGTGTGGAACTGCCGAAGTATCCGCTGCAGGGGTCTGCTTACCAGAAGGTCAAGGACAAGATTCTTGATTCTCTCGAAAACAATTCGCTTATGCACTACACGCAGTTGTGCATTGGAGTCTTGGGCAAGAAGCCCTAGCCGATGAACATCCTTGTAGTTAATTACCGCGACCGGATGCACCCTGCTGCAGGGGGCGCCGAAAAGCACCTTCACCGTATTTTTTCGCAGATTGTAGAAGCGGGGCACAAGGTTGTGCTCTTCACGACGGCGTTCGCTGGTTGCAAGGCTCGCGAGACGGTCGATGGAATCGAGGTGATTCGCAAGGGCGGTGATTTGCTGTTCCAGCTGACGACGGCGATGAATATTCGCAAGCTGGACCGTGAATTCAATTTTGATGTGGTGGTCGAGGACTTGAACAAGCTTCCGCTGTTTACGCCGTTCTTGACCAAGAAACCCGTGGTGGTGCAGATGCACCATTTGTGGCGTGGCTCTATTTTCCATGAGGCATCGTTCCCGATAGCCTTTATGGTGTGGGCGTTCGAAAGCATTATTCCGTGGTTCTACCGCAAACAACCGTTTGTGGTGGTGAGCCCGAGTACCAAGTACGAACTTCAAGAAATTGGAATCGAGGAAGACCGCATTTCGGTGATTTATAATGGTTCCGACGATGTGGATCCGTCGCAGGTTGTGACGACCGAAGACGTGCCGAGTACGCCGTACTTTTTGTGGCTTTCTCGCGTGCACCGCTATAAGGGGATTTGGACGGCGCTTGAAGCGTTCGAAGAATTTGCCGAGAACCATCCGGATGTAAAGCTTGTGGTGGCGGGCGATGGTCCGCTCCTGAAAAAGATTCCGGCGTGGCTTAAGGAACGCGGGCTTACGGAACGTGTTGATCTTTTGGGATTTGTATCGCCGTCGAAAAAGCGAGCCCTGCTGCGAAATGCGGTGGCACTCTTGCAGACCAGCTACAAGGAAGGCTGGGGGCTTACTGTTGTAGAAGCTGCAAGACTTGGAACGACGACGATTGCAAGCGATGTGCCGGGGCTTCGCGATAGCGTTAGAAACGGCGAAACGGGACTCTTGTTCCCGGTGGGGGATTTTCATACTTGTGCGTCCGAAATGGACAGGCTTTATAGCGACGACGATTTGCGCACGAGACTTTCGGCGGCGGCAAAAAGCTATGCGGGCGAGTTCCGCTGGGACATTGCAGCCGAGAAGACTCTCGATCTTTTGCAGGACGCCGTTATAGAGCGACAAGTGGGGGGAGGAAATGAGTAAAATGAATGGCCGACTTAAATCGGCGTTGATTTTTTGTTTGAAGTTAGTCGTGACGGCAGTTCCGGCCTACTTTGTGTACCGAAATATCGTGATGGCTCCGGACTGGAGCGTCGATGACTTGTACACGCTGTTTAGTACGCATAGCATTTGGCCTTTGTTTGTTGCGCTTTTGTGCCTTGGACTTTCGAACTTTACGGCGTGCCTGCAGTGGAAACATTTGCTTGAAAAGCAGAACGTGAAGCTCGGTTACGGGCATTTGCTCAAGCTTTATTACGTGGGCTTGTTCTTCAATAACTTTATGCCGGGCAATGTGGGTGGCGATGCCAAGAAGGTTTATGACATCCGCATGCAGGGTGGTCAGGATTCCGTGGGCGCTGGGCTTACGGCGACCTTCTTTGATCGCCTTTACGGGCTGTTCTTTATTACGCTGTTTGCGCTTGCGATGGGCTTGTTGTTTTTTATGCACGATGAAGCTCAGCGCTCGTTCATGTGGCCCTCGGTTTGGATTTTCCTGGGATTCTGCGCGCTGTTTGCCGCCCTTTGCAGCCGTAGGCTCGGGCGCTTGCTGTGCAAGGTGCTTACGAAGATTTTTCCGAAAAAGATTAACGAACGCCTGATTCACATGTTCGAACGGTTCCAACACTTTCGTTCGGCAAAGCTCTTGGTGTCTATCAACTTGCTTTCGGCGGTGACTCAGGGCCTTCGAATCTTGGTGCACTATTTTTGCGGAATCGCGGTCGGTGTGGACCTCTCGATTTCGTGGTATTTTTACTACATCCCGCTGGTTGCAATCGTGAGTGCGCTCCCGATATCAATTGGCGGTTTTGGCCCGCGTGAACTTTTGGCGCAGTCGCTGTTTGCTCGTGCCGGAGTGCCTGGGCTTGAATCGGTGGTGATTCAGCTGCTTGCTTACTTAGTGAGTTTGGTGCTGAGCCTGTTCGGCGCATTCGTATTTTTGCTTGGCGGAACGCCTGCGACAAATACGCCTGCTAAGACTACGGGCGAGCCGAAATAATTCGACGGCGCAGGCCTTGAACAGACGTTGGGGCGTGCGACGGTTTTTAAATAGCGGTGGCGATTTACATGTACTTCGCCCCATTCCATACGAGGCGTTATGGACGCCGAAGAAATCCTGAAAGGGTTGAATTCTGACCAGCGTGCAGCGGTGCTGCACGACCATGAACGAGGTGCACAACTTTTGATTTTGGCGGGGGCCGGCTCGGGCAAGACTTCCGTCTTGACCAAGCGAATCCAGTATAGGATTCTTTGCGGTGTAGAACCTGAAAAAATCTTGGCGCTGACTTTCACCGCAAAGGCCGCCGCCGAAATGCGGGAACGCGTGCAAAAGCTGTTCCCGAATGCGGGCGTGCGATTGTGTACGTTCCATTCGCTTGCGCTTTACATGCTGAAGTGCAAGGTACCGTGCGGGAAAAAGGGTGGCGCGGGCGGCGAGTGCCCGGCTTATGAACTGCTTGGCTTCAAGAAAATTCCTTCGCCGACGGAGTCTTCGGAACGTGAATTTTCACAGGCGCTTTCGAAGCTCAAGTTGAAGGTCAAAGTGTCGCGGGAAAACTTGTTTTCGGACTGCTATGGCGCGGCGGTGTCGGCGAAACTGCAACCGCTTCGTGAAGCGGTTCTGGAATCGGGCCAAGTCGTTTTTGAAGACTTAATCTATTCGGCGATTCAATTGCTCGAAACCAACGAAACGGCGCGGGATTACTTTCGCGAACAGTGGAAAGAAATATTGGTGGACGAGTACCAAGATATAAATCCCTCGCAGTATCGCTTGGTGAAAGGTTTGCTCGGCGATAGAAAGCAACTGTTTGTCGTAGGTGATGATGATCAAGCCATTTACGGGTTTCGCGGCGCCGACATCGGAAACATCGAACGCTTTTGTGAAGACTTCAAGGAGTCAACGCAGATTCGCTTGGAATGGAATTACCGCTCGGTGCCGAATGTGCTCTATTTGGCAAATGATATTTTCAAGAATAAGCCGATTCACCTGCGCAAGATGCTCCGGGCTGGCAACTTGAACGGTTCCGGCGGAAATCCGCTCTATAAGGAAAATCGTAAACCCGAGATCTGGGAATCCGATAACCCCGTCGAAGAAATTCAGAAGATTGTCGTGTCCATCAAGGAACTTCGTGAAGGCTATGACCTTGCCTGGAAAAACTTTGCGATTTTGGTTCGCTACAACCGTCAGCGCCTTTATTACGAGCAGGCTCTCCGCGACTATAACATTCCGATTGCAGGCGACGTGATGACAGATACAGGCGATGCTTCGCCCGAGATGACGGTTGAAGACGGTGTGCATATAGAGACTGTGCATGCATCCAAGGGACTCCAGTATGCGGTGGTGTATTACGCGGGCTTATGCGAAAAACTCACGCCCGGAGAATGTACGGGAGACAGTAAAGCCCGAAAACGCCAGCTAGATGAGGAACGAAGGCTTTATTACGTGGGGGTGACCCGTGCCGAGGCCTGCCTGTTTTTGTTATATTGCAAGCGTAGATTCTGGAAAGGCAAATTGCGAAGGTTTCGGCGTTCGAGATTTTTGCCTCACGAAAGAAATCGAAGTACGGAATGGAGTATGCCTGTAATCTTGTTTAAAATTTATGTGGCGGTTGCGGTGTTGGGATATATGCTTTTTTATATCTTGACGCTTCCGTTTACGACGCTTTATCACGGAAAAAATTTTGACGCATGGCTTGACCGCAAGATTCAGGATTTTTCAAGATACTGCATGAAGGTGCTGCGCGTAGACTTGACGATTGAAGATCAGGCGCAGCTCGGTAAAGTGGATTGGAGCCGCCCGGTGTTCGTTGTCGGGAACCATAATTCGTTTGCGGATATTCCGATTGTCTTTTTGGCTCTCCAGAAGACCGTGGGTTTTGTTGCGAAAAAGTCGCTCGGTCGTATTCCGTTCTTGCATTTTTGGATGCTCAAAATCGGTTGCGTCTTGGTGAACCGCGAAAAGGGCGGTGCCGCCAAGGCGGTGCGCCAGGCAGTTTCTGAAAGAGGAAACTCGGCACGCGTGTTTATATTCCCTGAAGGCACTCGCAGTAAGACTGGTGCGCTTGGCACTTTCAAGAGTGGCGTATTCCGCTTTGCTTGCGAAAACGATGCCTTCATGTTGCCGCTTGTCATCAAGGGCTCGGGCCCCGTGTGGGAACGCCGTAAGGATACCAAGCGTTGCAAGGTGAATGTGAAGGTGCTTGCACCAATCGATGTTCTGGAGTGCCGCAAAGAAAACGAAAAGTTTGACCCCAAGATTCACATGCTCCCCATGGTCCACAAGATGATGGAGGATGCCCTGTGATAGGTGTGTTCGATTCGGGCTTTGGCGGACTTACCATTCTCAGAAACCTGCAGAAGGCGCTCCCGCAGTACGACTACCTTTATTTGGGCGATAACGCTCGCGCCCCTTATGGTTCGCGTACGTTCGAAACGATTTTCCGCTATACGCTGCAGGCGGTTCGCGAATTGTTTAGCCGCGGCTGCCCTTTGGTGATTCTCGCTTGTAATACGGCGTCGGCGAAGGCGCTCCGTAGCATTCAGCAAGATGTTCTGCCGTATGAATTCCCGGACAAGCGCGTGCTCGGCATTGTGCGACCCACCGCCGAAGAAATCGGCAAGTTCAGTAAGTCGGGGCATATCGGCATTTTCGGGACGGCGGGTACGGTTTCGTCGGGCAGCTACCTGATAGAAATCAACCATTTCTACCCCGAGCTCAAGGTGACGCAACATGCTTGCCCCATGTGGGTGCCGTTGGTCGAATATGGCGAAAGGGAATCCGAAGGCGCCCGATTCTTTGTCAAGAAGGATGTAGACGCCCTGCTCGCCCAAGACCCGGATATCGATACGGTCTTGCTCGCCTGCACCCATTACCCGCTCCTGGAGGGGGCGATTCGTGCCGCCCTGCCTCCTCATGTGAAGCTCGTGTTCCAGGGAGATATCGTGTCTGAAAAGACCGTGGACTACCTGAAACGCCATCCGGAGATGGATGTTCGCCTTACAAAAAATGGAAAAACCAGGTTTTTGACCACCGATACCGCGAAATTCTTCGAAAAAGGGGCATCGCTCTTTGGAATGACCGGTTTTTCGGCAGAGTCAGTTACCTTTTAGCTTATAAATTTGTATCTTGCATACTGAAAATAAGCAACGGACTGCCATAAGTAGTCCGATTGTAAGATTTATATAAAAAGGGGACCCCGGACCAAAAATTCGGGGTTCCCAAAGTTTAACCTAACTAGAGTGGATGACAAATGCCTAAAACACAGATCAATCTCGAAGGTTGGCAGGATTACCGCGGCAACGCTGCTGGTAGCTTGCTCTACGTCGAAACCAGCCACCAGTCCGAAATGCCGGTCCGCGACCAGCTCAACGAAAACGGCAAGGGTTTTCTTTATGAACCCAACTATGAAACCAGCACCTATGGTCTGATGAGCTGCTATAACGTGAAGGCGATCAACGCAATCCTCAAGGCAAAGAGCCGCTACATTCTGTTCGGCACCCGTTACGAAGGCCTGAGCGATTCCGAACTCCGCAACAAGTACTTGATTATGGGTTACATGCGCATCGACAAGATCAAGGACGTGCGTACCCGCCACATCCAGCGCTACATGGCTAATCCGGAACTCCAGGAACCGGAATGCATGCAGATGGAACACAACTGGGCTGTTTATGGCCCCATGCGCTTTGTCTCTATGAACGATGCCTTCGTGGTGACCGACGAAATCCTCAAGGAATGGGGCTATCGCGGACACGCTAGCCGTCAGCTCAAGGCCGTGTTCAAGAAGGAACATCTGGAACAGATTCTTTCTTACCTTGATTCCAAGGACGACATGATCGACGAATATATCGCAACGGTCGACGAATACAAGGAAGCTCTCGAAGAAGGCTAATTGAGTTGCTGAAGCAACAAAAAAAAGCGGGCTAAAGCCCGCTTTTTTTGTTATGTGTGATGTGAGATGAGCTGTTTTAGATTTTCATCTCACATCAATCATTTCACATTATTTCTTGATGGCCTTGATGGTCGAGGACTTGGTCTTTACGAGATACATGCCCTGACGGAGGTCGAGGCGCAGCGTACCGTCGGCGTTCAGAGCCTGGCCTTTGATGCCGCTCCACACGAGGTTGCCATTCAGGTCGAAGATTTTTGCCGGGGCGAAACGGTCGTTCGCGACAAATTTCGGTGCCTTTGCGATGCCGGTCGAGGTGCAACCCGTAGCCACAATCTTTGCAATGTAGATTCCGGTTGCGTCGCTGTTGAAGTGCAGGGCGGTAGAGCCGTTGTCGCCTTCTTTTTCAAGATCCACCGTGGTTTCGCTCCAGCTGTTTGCGGCGGCGGTGCGGCCATACTGGTAGTCGACCCAGCTGCCACCATTTGCGGCACCCACGTTCACGTAGGCGTTGGAAGTGCCCTGGCTGCGCATGGTAATCACCAGTTCGGAGCAGTTTGCCAGTGCGGCGGCGCCTTCTTCGCTGATGCTCACGAGCTGGCTCTTGTAGCCGCATTCGGCCTGTTCGCAACCGGCGAGCGGTACGCTGACATAACCGGTAATGCCGTCGAGTTCGCCGGCTTCGTAGGTGACGGCGCCGAGGTCGTCGCTCATGGCCTGCCAGGTAGAAACATCGGAGGTCTTAGAGTAGTCGAGAATGACGACGTCTGGTGCCGGGACAATGACCGGTTCTGTGTAGTTCGGGTCGGTGGTTTCGTCTTGGCAGGCGGCGACGGTCGAGGCGGCTGCGGTCTTGGTGAACACAAGCGTCGTTACCGAACGAGCGGGGAGCATGTAGCAGGTAGCGAGCGTGATGTTCTTGCTCTTGAAGCCGTTTTCCTTGGACTGCACGGCGGTTGCGACGTTCATGCCGCTGATAGCCGGAGCGTCAAGCTTGATGGCGGTCTTGCCGGTATTGATGACGACTACGGAAACAGAGTCGCCGGAGGGGCTTGCGAAAGCGACCGTCTTGAGGTCATTTTCAGTGGTGGAGGCAGAGATGGCCTTCCAGCCCGGATTCACGAACTTGGAATAGTGACGCATGGCGTGGTATTCAGGGCCGATGACGATTTCGTCTTTCTTGCAGCTGCCCCAGCCTTGGGTGCAAACGCCGATAAGCTGGCCGGTGCCGTTACCCCAGAAGAGTTCCCAAGCGATATAACCGCCGAGCTGGCCGTCGGTAAAGCCGACCTGCATAATGTGGGCGAGGCCTACCATGTCTTCTTCGCGGGTCTTGTCGAGCATGTTGCAGAATTCGGTCATGATAATCGGCTTGCCCTTGCCGCCGTATGTGGAGCCGATGGCCTTCATGGACTTGCGGAAGTTTTCGGGAGCGAGGTAGTTGTTGCCGGCGTTGTCGTTGCCATCGCCTGCGTGATACAGGTGGTAGGCGTAGCCGTCCAGCTTGCTGTCGTCCAGTTCCTTGGCGTACTTTTCAAAGTTGTCGTAGCCGATGCCGAGCGGTTCCGGTCCGAGAATTTTGGTTTGGCCTTTCACGGCGTCATAGACTGCATTCAAAGCTTCTTTGTAGCCGGCCATTTCGCTTGTTTCGGTGGGCTCGAACAGGGTTTCTTCGTAGTCGGCATTCATGTCCGGTTCGTTCTGAATACTAATGTAGTCCGGCGTGATACCTGCGGCCTTGTAGGCTTCGAGACTCTTTTTCCACCAGTTGGCGAAATCTGTGTATGCGTAAGAACCATAGGCGTCGCCACTGACTTTTTTCAGGGAGTTGTCGGCCGAACTTGAACCGTCCTTACCGTTCACGCTGCCGCTCGGCTTGAGGCTGCCCGGTGCAGACCAGCTAGACATTTCGATCTTGACATGGTCGCCGAGGCGCTGCTTGGCGGCCTGCACGATGGCAATGTCATCTTGGCTTACCTTGGCGGTGTCTGCCTGAAGCCAGTTGCCCACGCGCAAAAGGGAAAGGTTGAGGCCGGTAAAGGCGGTGTCAAAAAGAGCTTCCTTGTTTTGGTCGGCAAGAGCCGTAATCCAGCTCTGGTAATAAACAGAGCCGCCACCGAAACCGACGATTTCTTGCTTGGTTGCGGTTGGGTCGACGGTAATACTTGCTGCAGAAGCGATTGTGGCTGCAGCGAGGGCTGCAGTAGAAAGTTTTTTCATCATAACACAACTCCAAATTTTGGTTGAAGATAGCTTTATTTTTCGGTTCTGTTTACCCTAGAATTGTAAAAAAGAAATCGCAAAAAGTGGCCTGCTTAAGAATGGTTCTATTTTAGGGGTTTATTGTTCCGAATTGTAAGTATTTGGGTATATTTAGAGTGATGGAAAAAGAAAAACAGAAGGCGACGGATACTGTTCCGTTAAATCTTGTGATGGTGAAACATGAAACGCCGTCGTCGTTTCGCCTTGATGAACCTGGTACATGGCCTGTGGTCGTTCAGTTCTTGCTGTACCCCAAAACTCTCGGCGGTGCACATTTTGTTCCGTTCCGTTTGTTGCTTGTGATTGCGATGATTTTCTTTACGGTGCAGTTGATGCTGGACGGATATGACGCATGGATTGCGCAGTATTTGCATTGCTTGAATTTGCCGGTGCACGAAACGGGACATTTGGTGTTTTCGATTTTTGGAAATCGTGTGTTGCATTCGCTAGGCGGTTCGTTGTTCCAGATTATCATGCCGCTTGTATTCTGCTTTGCACTTTGGATTAAACCCCGCGATATTCTTGGCGCGTCGGTGGCGCTTTGGTGGGCGTTTGAAAACTTTATTGACGTGGCTGTCTATATTGAAGATGCTTTGCCTATGAAACTGATGCTGATTAGCGGCGGTACGGGAGCCGAGGCTCCGTATGGTTTTCATGACTGGAATTTTATTCTGTCAGAAATGGGATTGTTGCTCAAGTACGATACGATTACAAACGCCGTGTATGCCGCGGGCTATGTAGGAATGTGGCTTTGCGTGCTGTGGGGTGGCTGGAGCCTATTTTACTACTGGTTTTACCAGCGAAATGTTGACTAGATTTTGCTGCAGATAGGGCAGTTTTCAGGCTTGTGCCCGAGGGCCTTGCAGTAAGTGCGCCCGAACAAGATAATTTGCAGGTGGCGCTTTTCCCATTCGTTTTCGGGGAATATTTTCTTGAGGTCTTTTTCGGTTTGTTCGACCGAAGAGCCGTCGGAAAGTCCCCAGCGCTTGGCGAGGCGGTGAATGTGCGTGTCCACCGGGAAGGCGGGAATCTTGAACGCATGAATCATCATGACGCTTGCGGTCTTATGGCCGACGCCGGGAAGCGCCTCGAGTTCTTCGAAAGTTTGCGGAACGACGCTGTCGTACTTTTCGACAAGGATCTTGGACAGGTTGAAAATGTTCTTGCCCTTGGTGGTCGAAAGGCCGCAGGGCTTGATGATTTCGGTAATCTTCTCGACGCCGAGTTTCACCATGGCCTTGGGCGTTTTTGCCTTCTTGTAAAGTTCCTTGGTCACCTGGTTTACGCGGAGGTCGGTGCATTGTGCGCTCAAAACGACCGCGACCAGGAGTGTGTAAGGATCGGAGTAATCAAGCGGAATCGGCGGGTTCGGAAGCAACTCGTCGAGCGTTTCGCTGATGAACTTGATTTTTTCTTTTTTATTCACAGTCTCGCGTGAAGTCTTGCTGCATGTTGAAGCTGGGCATTTCGTCATCCGGGTGGCCGACTTCGACGGCGGGGACGCCGGCGTAAGTCGTATGCGGCGGAACATCTGTCACTACCACAGCGCCAGCACCAATCTTGGCACCATCGCCAATGTGAATGTTACCGAGCAACTGAGCATGCGCCCCGAGCATCACGCCGTTACCGATTTTCGGGTGACGGTCGCCGGTTTCCTTACCGGTACCACCGAGAGTCACGCCGTGCAAGAAACTCACGTTGTTGCCGACCACGGCGGTTTCGCCAATCACAATGTTGGTGGCGTGGTCAATCAAGAGACCATGACCGATTTTGGCTGCCGGGTGGAAGTCCATGCCGAACTTGCGGCTCACAATGCTCTGGATCATCTTGGCCGGGAAAGAACGGCCTTCAAGCCACAAAGCGTGGGCGGCGCGGTAGGCCTGCAAACCCTGGAATCCCTTGAAGAACAGGAGCGGTTCCAAGTAGCTGGTGCAAGCGGGGTCGCGAAGGACGGTTGCATGCAAGTCCTTGCAGGCGCAAATTAAAAGTTCGGGGTATCTCAAATAAAGAATGTCGAACATCTTTTCGAGCTCGGCGCGGTCCATCACTTCGCCGGCGAGCTGACATGACAGCGTAACCGAAAGCATCGCGGCAAAGTCCTTACAATTCAGGACTTGCTCGGTGAGCATGAGTACCGAAAGCGGTTCGTCGTGAACCAACTTTTCGGCTTCTTTTCGGATCGCTTGTTCTATCTCTTCGATGTTCATTTCTTGGCCTTGTCCTTAGCTTCGCCTTCGTCTTCGTCTAGGGTTGGAATAACCTTGTTTTCGCGGCACAGATTTTCTTCGCGGATTTTGAAGGTGAAGTCTACGAGGTTGTTTTCAAACATTTTCTGGTATGGTTTTTTCTTCTGCACGCTTTCAAGTGCGCAGGTACAATAGTTGATTCGCTGGATGAGCGACTTTTCGCTACTGGGTGTGCCCTTGCCAAAAACGCATTCGTGCATGATTGCATATTCCATGGCTCGGTCATAGCGGAACTTGCACTTGTTCGGCATGTCGGGTTGGGCAGCCACGCGTTCGATAATGCCTTCGTTCGGAATGCTCGTGAATACACTACAGGTGATGATGCCTGCGATAAAGAATAGCAGGCACACGCCCAGGTTAATCAAGAATCGCTTGCCGCGGCCAATCTTGTTGTAGCTGCGTTCTACCGCTTCGAAAGCTTGGGTGGCATGGAGTCGGACGTCATCTAAATCGTTGTTTGCCATTTAGTTGGTCTCCTGTAGTGTCCAGATGTCCGGTAGGAATCGGTAATCGTTTGCGTAGTCGAGCCCGTAACCTACCACGAATTCGTTTGATATTTCAAAACCTACAAAATCTGCCGTGATGTCTACTTCGCGACGCTCCTGTTTGTTCAGTAAAACGCAGGTGCGGACCTCTTGGGCGCCGGCATCCCGGAGCATTTCGCAGAGCCCGAGCAGGGTAGTTCCCGTGTCGGCGATGTCGTCGACCATCAGGATTTTCTTGCCCTTGATGTCGATTTTTTCAAGTCCGCGCACCTGGAGTTTGCCGCTAGATTCCGTAGAATCACCGTAGCTAGAAGCCTTGATAAAGGCAATCTTTTTCTGGGTCGCTTTGGCGCCTTCGGCTTTGGCAAGTTCTCGAGTCAAGTCGGCAGTAAACATGTAGGCACCGGTGAGTGCCGAAATCAGGATGTCGTAATCGTAGACGGCGACGATTTCGCGGGCAAGTGTGGTTACTCGTTCGCAAATTTCGTTTGCGCTAATCAGCGGTTTTTCAGACATCCTGTACATGCTTTATACCTCAAAGTTCAGCCAGCTGAACATGGGCTTGAGGCCCGAAATCTTGCTGGTCGGGTACTTCACATATTCCTGGTATGCAGGGAATACCTTGTTTTCGAGGCTGGTCTTGTCGATGCCGAGGCCAAGCCAGTCGGCCACCGTAATGAGGCCTGTAATGTGCTTGACTGCAGCGGGGTCGAAACTTTCGAATACGGAATCAATCAGCTTCACGAGCTTGGCATGGAACATGCGGCCCGTACCGCCGAATGAGAAGTGGGTGTGCAATGCCTTTGCTTCTTCGATCAGGTCCTTAATTTCGTCAAAGACCTTCTGGTCGTCGTTTTCCATGTAGGCGAGTGCCAGATGGTGAATCTTGGAGTTGATTTCGAGCGAAAGGATTTTGCGCATGGTGTCCGGCAGGGTATGGTCGGGGTCGGCCAGACTGTCGATTGAAAGACCGTGCGAAAGCGCGAAACTCGAGAACGATTCCGTAATTTCGTTCAAGTACTTCTTGGTCGAAATCTGGTTGATGCGCTTGATTGAGTCGCTCATGAGGTTGCGCATACGCACCACGTAGGCGGTGGGGTAGGTGGCCTGCAATTCCTGCGTGCTCATGTTCGGGTTTTCTACGAACTTAAGCCCGTTCTGTTCATTTTCGCCATCGGCGACAACCAGGTTGATTCGGCCGAGCATGTCGGTAATGGCAAGCACCGTCGAAATGCGGCGCTCGTTGATGTACTTGTCGTAATACTCGGTGCGTACAAGAGTCTGGCGTCTGCGAGAAGCAATCTTCGTGGCGGCAATCTTCTTGTTCTTTTCGTTGTCGTCTTCCAGGTTCAGGTGGAATATGGCGGCCTGTTCGGCCATTTCCTTCACAACCACCGGGACCTTTTCTTCGGCGTAGTTCGTAAACACTTCGGCGCCGTTCCACTTGTGTTCGTTACTCGTGGCGCGGGCAAGAATGCTGATGACTTCGTTCTTGATATGGTGACCATATGGCAGGAACGGTTCCATGAGTTCCATGGCACGCAGGGCGTAGCGCATGTTCTGCACCGGTTCCAGGCCTTCGATGTCGTTGAAGAACCAGCCGCAGCTCGTAAAGCTGAACAGGCAGAACTTCTGGATTTCAAGCAGGCGGATTGCCTTGGCGCACATGTCCGGATCGTTCGGATCCTTGACGGTCTTGGCGAGGAAAGCCTTGATGCGGGATTCGTCTTCGGGAGCGACAAGGACTTCCACAAAGTTGTTGCGGGCATCCCACGGGTTCACATCCGAAATCTTTTCGAATTCGCGGTAGAAAATGTCGTCGGCGAGCTTTTTCAGGTGGTTGAATGCGTCGCGCAACGGTCCGCGCCATTTTTGGTTCCAACCCGGGCCACCGCCTGTCGAGCATCCGCAATCGCGGTACCAGCGGCCAACGCCGTGGGCGCAGCTCCAGGCGCAACCTTCGCTGTGGAAGTTCTTGAGCATCACTTCGTGCTGCGGCGGGAACTGTTCCAAGAACCAGCCGTAGTTCACCGGCACCATGTTGTGGTCGGGAGCGTAGTGGTTATAGAGCCAGGCGGCGCACATGTCGCCAAAAGGTTCGTGGTGGCCGTAGCTTTCGCCATCGGTACCGATGCTTACCAGCTGCGGGTCGTTGCGCTTTTCGTCCCAGGCATCCCTGATGCGGCTGCCGAAGGTGCCTGCGTTACGCAGCAAGTGTTCAAAGCCAACAGCCGAAGAAAGCCACGGGTTGTAGAAGAATACATCCAGGTAGCCGTCGCAAACGAGAACGCCGTCCTTGTTGCGCGGGTAAATGCGGTACGGGCGAGTCGTGTCGATATCGGTGTTGCTGCAGCCGGTCCATTCGGTATCGCCCAGCTTGCGGAACTTGTCGGCCTGCGTGGGAGAAAGAATCGTAAACTTGATGCCGGCCTTGATGAGTTCCACCACCGTCTCGAAGTTGATTGCGGTTTCGGCGAGCCACATGGCTTCGGGCATGCGGCCAAAGTGGAACTTAAAATCTTCGATGCCCCAGCGGATCTGCGTCTTTTTATCTTCGGCGCTTGCGAGCGGCATAATGATGTGGTTGTACACCTGCGCAATCGCGTTGCCGTGACCGTTCAGGCGTTCTTGGCTCCGCTTGTCGGCTTCTTGTATGCGCTTGTAAGTCGCAGGCGCATTCGTGCGGATCCAGCCCATGAGAGTCGGACCCATGTTAAAGCTCATAAAATCGTAGTTATTGACAATATCGACAATACGTCCGTTCGGGCTCAAAATACGGCTAGCGGAATTCGGACTATAACATTCACTCGCAATACGGTCATTCCAGTCGTGAAAGGGTCGTGCGCTCGGCTGATTCTCGATAACGCCCGTCCAAGGATTTTCACGAGGCGGCTGGTAAAAGTGACCGTGGATCGTAAAATAAAGGGGGTGCTTCTTTTCCATGTTAACAAATATAAAAAATAGTAGGCGGTAGGCAGTAGAGAGTAAACAGAAGGACTCGCTTGTGCGAGTCCTTGTTCATGAGAAATTGGAAAATTTTTTGGCTTAGTCTATTTCACTCTGATTCTTTGCGCGTAGCCTGCAGTGCCGTTCTTGGCGCGTACGATGTAGTTGCCGCTGGCGATGCCGTCGAGGCTGAATTGCAGGGTGCCTGCGGGCAGGTTACCCTTGGCGAGGTGTGCAACCTTGTGGCCGAGCATGTCAAAGAGGGCGATGCTTGTGTGGCCTGCCTGCGGAATGGTGATGCTCAGGTTGTTGCCTTGCAGCGTGATGCTTAATTTGTTTGAAATTTGCTTGAATGCCCTGGTGGTTCCTTCAGAACCGATGGCGCTTACCTTGTCCCAGCCGGGCATGTTGTCGAGGGCGATAATGCGTTCGTCGTCCAGGTTACGCTTCCACATGTCGGCAGGAGTCTTTTCCAAGAAGTTTCCGCTCCAGGTCTGGCTCCAAGTCATCCAGTAGCTCCAATATGCCTTGTCTTCGGCAATGCTGTCAATGTCCGGGATGGCGCCGTTTTCGCTCAAGGCGATCATCTTGCTTGTGCCCACGTCGCTCACAATCTTGTTGTAGTAATTGGCGGCGGAATTGTGATCGTTCAGCGGGTCGTAAATGTCGACTGCCACGATGTCCACGTATTCATCGCCGGGGTACCAGGCTGCATTGAGGGCGCTATAGTCATAGCCGAGTGCCGGGTCGGTATTGATGTTCCAGACCCAAATCAGGTTGTTGAGCTTGTTGGTTTCGACCATGCGCTTGAACACCAGACGGTACAGCTGCACATAACATTCAGCGCTAGCGGTACCCCACCAGAACCAGCCGCCGCTTGCTTCGTGAAGTGGACGCCACACAACGGCGATGCCTTTGTCCTGCAGCTGCTTGAAGTAGCCCGAAACGATGTCCACGTCGGCAACGATGTCCTTGTATTCCTGCGAGGTTTCGTCGATTTCTGCGCACTTGTCGCCCTTGAATGCCTTGGTGTAGTTAAAGCAGGTGTTGCTTTCGCTGGTGCCCTTGACGCCTTCGGTGCAACCGCTGGCGTTGAATCCGTTCATGGGGTAGGTATCCTTGGTGTAGAATACGGTGTCTTCGCCGACTTTCCAATGCCAGGTATAAGTCGGAATGCCGCCCATGGTCCACAAGTCTTCGGTCATCAAGAGGTTGTTTTCGGTGTAGCCACGGAACCAGCCTTCTTCGTGATGGCCGCCTGCGGCAAAGAGCATGTCGAAGCCGCCGATGGCGGGGTAGTGACCGCTACGCTTGTAGAATTCGGCGATGTCGGTTTGGCCCTTCCAAGAAACTTCTTCGTCGGTGTATTTGCAAGAATCCGCGGGCGTGCAGCCGCCGGGCGGAATAATCTTCATGTCGCCGTAATTGTAGTTGAAATTCTGGTCGCTAATCATCATACCGCTGATGGTCTTTTTGCCGAAGTTATCGCGCAGGAATCCGTAGAGCTTTCTGGCGCTTTCGCTTGCATTCGGCGTGACCGGGCTGGCACTGATTTTGTATTCCGGATCCGGATGGCGTTCGACGGTAATGTAGTCTACGCCAATCGACTGGTTGCCAACAGTAATCTGGTTTTCGCCGACCTTCATTTTGGCAGACGCCGCGATGACGTAGCTTGAATCCACATTGCGCGGGGTCGTGAGCATGGAGCCCACATCGACGCCGTTGACCACGATTTTCGAGGTGATCCAGTCGTAAATCTTGATGCGCACTTTGGCGGTAATGTCGTAGACGGCGGTCTCTTCGACTTTGACGGTAAACGTCATGCCGGCCGCATCGGCGGGCTTCACGTACTTGGCGCCTTCATCGTCTGTGGTAATGTCTGCGGCGGTAACGCCCGCCTGTTCTTCTGCTTCGTACTTGGTGGGGGCGGCAAAAGCAAGTGCAGCCGCCGACAAAACGGCAAAAGCCATCAGAGTCTTACATCCCATACATCACTCCTTAATTTATGCCTTAAATATACCTTCGAATGGCCGCGATTTTCATTTTGAAAGCAAAAAAGCGGAAAAGATGTTGTCTTTTCCGCAATAGCTTAAATGGCGTTTTTTACTGAAAATCGCTTATTTTAGCGTGATTTTGTGGTTTTGTGCCAAACCGTTCGCCTGGATACGCACTAGGTACGGTCCGCGGGCGAGGCGTGAAAGCGCAATCGTGCCGTTTTGGCTCATCTTTTTCGCGAGCACGCGGTTTCCTTGCAAATCGTAAATCGAGACTTGTGCGGTTGAGGCGTTCAGGTTCACCTGCAAATCGCGACCGACAAGCTGGATTGCTGGAGCCGCTTTCTTGGAGGTGACGATGATGGTCGTCTGCATTTCGTACTTGTCCCAGCCGGGCATGTCTTCGAGCGTCAAGGTGTATTCGTTGTTCATGACGGTCTTCCAGCTTTCGGCATTGTTGTCGTTTGCCCAGCCTTCCATGGCGTAGTCGCCGTACCACGGCATGAACCAGCTCCAGTTGGCGCCATCGGCCTTCATTTCGTCGGGGTAGGGCACGGAGCCGTTTTCAGACAATGTGACGATTTTCTTGGCGCCATACATATCCTTGACTTTTTCAAAGGAACTGATGAGCGATGCGTGATTCGATTCGCGCGGGTAGTAGTAATAGTCGCGACCCACCACGTCTACGTATTCGTCACCGGGATACCAATCCAGTGCATCGGGCGCTTCGTCGGTCGTCCAAACCCAAATCAGGTTATGGAGCCCCTTCTTGTTTACAAAAGTGTCGAACATGAGCTTGTACAGGGCTACGCAGGCTTTTGCGCCGTCGGTGCCCCACCAGAACCATTTGCCGCTTGCTTCGTGAAGCGGACGCCACAGCACGGCAACGCCTTCTTTCTGGAGCGTGAGCAGGGAATCAGCAATCATTTCCATGTCGCGCATAATGGCCTTGTATTCGTCGCTGTCGGTTTTCCACTTGCCGGTGGTGGTGTCGTAGGCAAGGCCGATGCTGAATTCAGTGTAAGGGTCGTTTCCGCTAGAGAAAGTGTAGAAGGCTTCTACGCTGTGCATCGGGTCTTTCCAATGCCAGTTGAATTGCGGAATGCCGCCCTTCTTCCATACGGTCTTTGCCATTTCCAAGGAGGCATGCGTGTAGCCCTGATACCACTGCTGATCGGAATTCTTGCCGGAGGCATGCAAGAAGTCGAAACCGACGAGAACCACGTTCTTGCCGCTAGCCTTGTTGATGTAGCTGAGTTCAGTCTGGGTGTCAAAATCTTGCGGGGTGTAATTGCCGTCGTTTTCGAAGGGGCGTTCGGTCATCACGCCGCTAATGACTTTCTTGCCAAAGTTCGTGTACAAGAAGTTGTAGAGCTTCTGGGCACTTTCGGTAGGCTCTGGAGTGACGGGCTTGGGACTGATGTTCCAAGGAGTTGCTTCGAATTCGGTGATTTCGATATAGTCAATGCCGACCCATCCCCAAGAATGGGTAATCCCGATTGCGTTTTCACCTTTTTTTAGTTTGATTTTACCTGCCGCCTTGAGGACCGTAAAATCATCGGCGGAGCCGAAAGTAATTTGGCCGGCGGAGCTTCCGTTCAAAGTCAAGTTTTGAGTCTTGTTGCCGCGCTCGGTGGGGAGCTTGTAGCTCACATACAGTGTATAGTAGCCGTCGTTAGGCATGTTTACGGTGAAAGCAAGGTCGCCTTCGCCCATTTCCACATACTTGCCGCCCGAGGCGTTTGCATCTGTAGTGATTTCAAGTTTGTGGTCGTCGGCGGGCACGGCAGATTCGGCTTCAACGCGAATGGCTGCGGCCATGGAGTAGGTTGAAAATGCGAGCGCTGTTGCGGTCAAAAAATGATAGGTATTCATACAACCTCCGGTTCTTTTTAAAATAATTTATTTTTCCCGGTTTATAAATTCTGTAGTTTAAAAAACGTATTGCAAAAAAGAATCCCCGCGGCAAACTTGCGTCAACCACGGGGATTCAGGAGTCATGAAGAGAAACTTACTTGATTAAAACCGGCTGGGTAGCGGCAAGGCCTGCGCCCTTGACGCGCACAATGTAGCGGCCCTTAGGCATATCGGCGAGGCTGAATGCGCTTGTGCCTGCGGCGAGGTTGCCCTTGTAGAGGGTTGCCACGCGCTTGCCGTTCATACCGAATACTTCGACAGATACGAGGCCAGCCTTTGCAGTCGTGAGAGAAACGGTCTTGCCCGAGACGCTCAGCTTGGCGGAGGCGCTAGCCTTGGCGACTACCGGCTTGATGGCGGCAGGTGCGCCAGATTCGTCGACGAGCTCGATCTTGGCGATGTGACCCTTGCTCTGCGTTGCAGTCTTGAAGAGTTCAGAGGTCTTGTCGAAGGCAGAAATCACCTTGCCGTTGTCAGCGACGAGATCGTCGAAGATTACGGTTCCTTCGAAGCCCACGGCAGCAACCATCAGCGTTACAGAGAAGAGCTTGTCGAGGTCCATGGGGTGTTCCACTTTATCATCGTCTTCGTACTTGGTAATGTCGAATTCGCAAGTCGAAGATGCGCCGTCGTTAATCCAGCAGCCGGTGGAGGTAGACATTTCCCATGTCCAACCGTCGTCTTCCATACCGTTGCGGACAAAGGCGAGACCAACCCAGATGCCTCCGTCTGCACCGCCGGAACCGTTATTCGTAATCTTGAGGGAAACAGTCGTTGCACCCGTGAGGTTAGGAACCTTTTGGAGTTCAATGTTGGCACCACTGTCGTTTAATGCCTTGTAGGTCACGGCCATCATCAAGTTCTTGTAGTCTTCTTTCTTGGAGGTGTCGGCGTCGAACTTGGCGCTTTCACTTGCAGTCGGGCAAACCTTCGTCGCAGAGGCTGCTTCGGTGTAGTTATCCCAACCCGGCATTTCGTCAAGAGTGATAATGCGTTCGTCAGCGAGGTTCTTCTGCCATACGCTTGCGGCTGTCTGGCTAACGTAGCCGCCGTTCCAAGACGGGGATTCGTACCAAGGCATCCACCAGCTCCATGTTGCACCGTCGGTGTACATGTTGTCGACATCAGGAATCGGGCCGTTTTCGCTGAGCGAAATAATCTTGTTGGTGCCGCCCTTGTTTGTGAGGTCAATGAATGCAGCGCTGTTGCTCTGGTGATCGTTTGCCTTGTTGTAAATGTCAACGCTCAACACGTCATAGTAGGTTTCGCCCGGAGTCCAAGACATCGTGGCGGCATCTTTTGGGTTAAAGTCCCAAATCAGGTTGTTCACGCCGTTCTTGAAGACCATACGTTCGTAGACCAACTGGTAAAGGGCTGCGAACTGCTTGCCAGTATTGACGCTCCACCAGAACCAGTTTCCACCGGATTCGTGCAACGGGCGGAAGATGGCGGCGACGCCTTCTTTCTGAAGGTCAAGGAAAATATTAGAAACGAGGTCGATATCACCGACAATGGCCTTGTACTGGGCGGAAGTCGTATCCCATGTAGTGGTGCCCTTGACGAATGCTTCGGAGAAGTCGAATTCGGTATTGTTGGTCTTGTTGCCGTTAGCAGTGTAGAATTCTACTTCGTCACCCGGGCGCCAGTGCCATGTGACAGCCGGAATGCCGCCTTTTTTCCAAATAGACTTGGCGATGTCAATAGCCTTTTCGGTGTATTCCTTGAACCAAGAAGATTCCTTGTTTGCGCCGGTGGCGTTCATCAGGTCGACGCCGACGAGTGCCGGGTACTTGCCGCCAGCCGTATACACAGCTTGAACGTCTTCGTGCTGGGTTGCATCACCAACGGTGTAGGCGTCCATGTTGCCGGTCATTACACCAGAAATAGTCTTCTTGCCAAAGTTGTTGACCAAGAAGTTATAAAGCTTGACTGCAGACGGGGTGGCGTTCTTGGTGACAGGTGCGTTGCAAATCGTGAATGCCTTTGCTTCGTATTCCTTGACTTCGATGTAGTCCACATCGATCCAGCCCCAGCTATTGGTAATGGAAATCGTGTTTTCGCCTGCGGCAAGATTCAGAACCGTTTCGACGTCGGCGAATTTGCCCTTTTCGGTTTCTTCAAAAGTAACGGCAGAGGAGATGCTTCCAACAACGACGTTGTTAATCTTGGAAGTGCCGTAATTGTTCATATAATGAATAACGATCGTGTACTGGCCCGCTTTTTCGACGGTGAAGGGGGCGAACGTCAAATCGCCACCGTTCAGCTTGACCACTTTGCCGCCCGAAGCTGCAGTAACAGAGGCGACGGCTGCATCCTTGGTGACGGTACCGTCTTCGGCTTCGTATTGTGCAGCGCTTGCGGATGCTGCGGCGGCGAGACCGAAAGCGAGAATCGTTTTTGTGAATTTCATAACATGCTCCTATATTTTCGTCAAGGAAAATAGGTTTTGCAGAGTGCATTTCAAAGCATATTTTGAATTGTGTTGAATAAATCGTTGGGTGATTCTCAACAAAAAAATCCGCTTTTTCAAGCGGATTTTGATAACTAATATTTACTAGAGACGCCGTTTTCGCGAATTAAAGCTCAATTCCCGTCTTTTCGTGGAAATGGAAGCCGAACGTAAATGTGCGCTCTTCACCAGGCGGGATCACAATGAGGCCACGGTGGTGATTCAATGCATCGGGTTCCGTTGTCATGGGTTCGATAGCGATGCTCATGCGGTCAGGCGGGGTGTAAATCTGGATGGCGTTGTACTGTTCAACACCGGCTTTCTGCCAAATATCAAGCATATAGCGGTCGCTTTCAAGCGATACGTGTGCGTTGTTGATAAAGTCAGAACCGTTAGCCTGCAATTCGGTGACATCTTTTTCGAGACAGAAGCAATCGTTGATGAATTCATCGTTGATTTTGCGGCCGTTTTCAAAACGGGTGTCTTCTTTGTACTGCCCGGTAGGAATGTCGGCTTTGTCCAACAGAGCGAGCGAACAAGCGGGCAATTTCATTGTCAGGTTGTTAATCTTTTCGCCCAAAGTAAAATACGGGTGCCAGCCTTCGGAATAGGGCATGTCGGTGTTGCCGACGTTTTTGACGGTCGAGGTAATCGAAACGCTTTCGCCCGTGAAGGTGATTGCGTTGGTGGCGCGATAGGGGAACGGGAAACCGGCAAATGCACCCGGCCAGTCACAAGTGAAAATGGCGGTGCAGCTGTCGTTTTCGCTTTCGAAGGAATCAAATTCCCATTCTTTGTTCTGCAAGAATCCATGCAGGGCGTGCGGTGCCCAGGTTACGTTGTTTACAAGTTCGTAGGTCTTGCCCTGCCAGGTGAATTTGGCGTAGGCCGTGCGGCCGGGGAAGGGAGTGAGCCTGCAACCGGCGTTTGTGTCCGGGGAAATTTTTCTAAGGGTAGGTTCGTCTTTGTAGCCGTAGAGCAAATCGAGCAATGTCGAGGTGCGGGTATTTTGCTGATTTTCTACGGGGACTCGCCAACCGTTGAGTCCGCAGCCAAAACCGTTCAGAATTTCAAATTCGGCTCCGTCGTCGCGTTGAAGCACGAAACAGGGAATGGTGCCCAGGGGGCGGAAAATTAGTTTGAATTGGCTCATAGGCTAATAAATGTACAATAAATCGCGAGAAAATGCCCTATTGCAATAATCAAATAAGAAAATATTAAAATACAATGTGTCAATTTTCGTACATAAATGAAGGTCTCGGGCGCTTTTGCTATCTTTGCCGCCATGGATTCCCAGACGATTGTAGCCCCGATGACGCCTGCAGGCGTGAGTGCTGTGGCGGCCCTCCGAGTGAGCGGTACGCAGGTGCGTCTGGTGGTGGAACGCCTGTTTGGAACAAAGGCGGCCAAGGGGTTAAAGCCCCGCATGGCAAATCTCGGCACGGCCCGCGACCCGGAATCGGGCAAGGTGCTCGATAGCCTTCTGTACATTTATTTTGAATCGCCGAATTCCTACACCGGCGAAGACGTGCTGGAACTTTACCCTCACGGAAACCCGCTGATCGTGCGCGACTTGCTGCAGGCAATTCGCAGCATCGAGGGCGTACGCCTGGCCGAACCCGGCGAATACACGCGTCGTGCTTTCTTAAATGGTAAAATGGATTTGACCCAGGCCGAATCGGTGGCCGACGTGATTCACAGCGCAAACCGTGCGGAACTGGAAAACGCCCACCGCCTGCTTTCGGGTGCGCTTTCGAAAAAGATTGCAACGCTTACGGCACAGGTGAAAGACATTTCGGCCCGCCTCGAACTTGACGTGGACTTTGCCGAAGAAGAAGCCGATCCCGATTTTGCGGGCTGGGAGGCGCGCTTTGTCTCTATACGCGAATCTATCCTGCAGATTTTGAACAGCTTCCGCGGCAAGGCGAACCTGAGCAGGCTCCCGCTGGCCGTTCTTTACGGCGCTCCGAATGCGGGCAAGTCGAGCTTGGTGAATGCGCTCCTCGGCGAAGACCGCGTGCTCGTGAGTAATGTTCCGGGCACCACGCGCGACTTTGTTGAAGTGAGACTCTTTTTGGAAGGTGGTGAAATTCGCTTGGTTGATACCGCGGGCATCGCAGAGCATGCCACCGACGAACTCGATGCGCTCAGCATGAAAAAGTCCCGCGAGATTCTGGAAGAAGCGGATTTGAAAATTTTGGTGGAGGATGGAAGCGACGTCATTGCGAGGAGTGCAAGCGACGAAGCAATCCAGCCTGATTTTATTGTCCACTCCAAGTGCGACGTGCGTCAGTCCCTTCCCGAAACCGGACTCTGCATTTCTTCCAAAACAGGTGCGGGCCTTGCCGAACTCAAGAGCATCATGAATTCCGCCTTGTTCAAAAAGCGTGAAAACGAAGAAGACCTCTGGATTACCAGCGAACGCGAAAAGGCTTGCCTCGAAGATGCCTACGCCGGCGTGAACCGCGTGCTCGACCTGCTCCGTAGAAATCCGGCGGTAGAACTGCTCGCCTTTGAAATGCAGCTTGTCCGTAGGTCGCTCCAGAGCATAACGGGCGAAATTTCGTCCGAAGACATTTTACAATCTATTTTCGCGGGGTTCTGCATTGGAAAGTAGTTACATCGGTGCTTTGCTTGCCATTTTCATGTTCGGCTCCTACATGGTGCCCCTTAAAAAATGGCCGAATTATTCCAGCTGGGCCTACCTTTCGATGATGACCTTGGGCGCGCTTCTGAGTGCGCTTGTCGTTGCGTTCTATACGGGTACCTTCAATGTGCACCCGATTGGCGTGCTTTGCGGCCTCATGTGGGTCGTGGGTGGCGCCTTCTGTTTCTGGGCGGTGCAGGCCGAAGCCGACCTCGCGGGCGCCGGCGTGCGTTCCATGGGTGTGAGCATTCTGGCCTCGTTCCTGTCGGGCGTGCTCCTGTTCGGCGAACAGTCCAAATTCTTCCTCTCGATTCCGGCCATTGCGTGCTTCCTGATCGGGCTTTCGCGCTTGTCGCCGTCGCATGGCGGCTCCGTATTCAAGAACTGGCGTTCCCTTTTGGGCGGCTTTGCCTTCGGTACCTACCTGATTCCCTATAAGCTTGCGGTCCAGTCGGGCCTCTCGATGACCGATGTCGAATTCCTCTGCCCGTTTACCATCGGCCTTTTTGTCGGCAGCCAGGCTCTGATTGCCGTGCTTGAAATCCGCCGCAAAAAAATGTTCGAATACAAACTCGTGCCGAGTCTAGTCACCATTGTGATGGGCGTGCTCTGGATGGTCGGCATGCATGGTTGCTTCTGGGCTATCGATGTGAACGGCGCGCTCGGTTATGCCATCGGTTACCCGCTTACGCAGCTGAACTTGCTGGTGAACCTGGGCTGGGGAGTGTTTGTTTTCGGCGAATACAAAACGGCCCGCGAACGAATCAAGTTGCTCTTGGCGACCTTCATCATTCTCGCGGGCGCTGTGTTGCTGACCCTGTCGAAGGGCTAGCGGGGCGTTCGCCCCTCTTTTACTTTATCGCGATCTTCTTTGCGGCAAGGCCGTTGACTTTGACCATGTAGATTCCGCTCTGCACGTTGTCGAGCTTGAGCGTTGCCTTGCCGGCGGTCAGCGGGCTGCTTGCGATTTTGGAACCGTTCAGCGTGAAGAGTTCTACGCTTGAGGCACGTACGCCTGCGGCGTTGACCGCGAGAGTGCGGCCCTGCAGACGAACGTCGAACGACTGCGCCTTTGCAATATTGGACTTGGGAATGGCGCTTCCAAAGGAGTCGATTTCAATCGATTTCTCGTCATAACGGGTGGCGAGGGCCATCAGGTACCAGGTGCTGTGCGGCAGCCACTGTTCCACCCAGCGCCAGTTGTGCCAAGGTTCGTCGTAAGGGAAACCCACATATTCAACGCCATCGTCATCCCAAGCGATTCCCGAGCCGTCCTTGTTCTTGCCGGTAATGCCGTTCGCGATACCGCCCTCGAGGGTGGCGTCGTAATCGGAGGTGCCGTCGTACTTGGCCGGGTTCTTCTTGCCGATGCCGTACATCATGCTCACGCCGTAGGGGTTCTTGCCTAAAATCCAGTCGAGCTGGTTTGCTGCATACTTGTCTCCGCCATCGTGACCTTCGATTTTGTGCATCGAGTGGGTGGCGTATGCTACAGCGGCCGCAAGACTTGCGATACGGGCGTCTTCGCCTTGCCACCAGTAGCCACTCTCGTTATCGTGCGGAATAAAGAATCCTTCCTTGATCTCTCCGCCAGTCTTGTATGCCTGGCGAGCGTAACCGAACGGGTTCTCGACCTTGTCCGTAATGCTGAGTAGCCAGTCGTAGTGCTTTTTGATGGTGTCGCCGACATCCAGGGAATTGCAACGTCCTCCGGTACAGAACAGCAATCCGACTTCGGCATATCGGATGAGGGCGATGAGCGGGAGTCCCGCATCGCTCGCGTGCCAGAACGGGCGCGTCTTGTCATCGTCGCTCCAGAAATAGCCATCTTTGCTCAGACGTCCCGAGAGGCTTTCGGCGCGCTTGTCCGCGTCGAGCAAATATTTGTCTTTTCCCGTTGCCGCATACAGTTCGGTTGCCGCAAGGAGTGCCGTGTAGTCGTCGATGATATTTTCCTTGCCGTCGTCACAGTAGGCGCAGTTTCCGCCGATGCTCTGCTTTTCGGACAGGTGGGCGTAGGCTTTTTCGGCTGCTTCAAGGTATTGTTCGCTGGTGTAGTCGCCATTTACTCGGAGAGCTGCCACGCGGGCAAGGCCTGCAATTGCCATACCGCCGCCTTCGCGGAATGCCGTCTGGTAATTGCTGCTCTTTTTGCCGTCGTCGCCGCTAAAGGCACACAGGTAGCGGCTCCCCATGCCCCAGTTGTCGAACACAGTCATGTAGAAGAATCCCTGTTCGTCCAGCATGCGTACCAAGAAGTCCGCGCCGTAGGCGGCTTCTTCTGCGGTCTTTGCCTTGGTGCTTGTCGATGCCAGCAGCGTCGGAATGCGTTCTGCTGCGAATGCGAGCGACCACACCGTCAAGGGAATCTGCTGCGGGTTCAGGTAGTTTGCGTAAGAAAGGTGACTCAGGTACTTGCTCACGTCGCCGCTTGCGTCATACCAACCGCCGTGAACATCGCGCGTGACGTTGTCTTTGCCGTAAACGGGAACCTTCTGGTCCCATTCGTTAATGGGGGCCTTGTCGGCGCGATCGTTGTAGAAGTAATCCATGACCATCGCAAGGGTCTTTTGGGCGAGAGTTTTTTCACCCACATAAAACTTGTTTGATGCTGTCGGGCTGCCTGTAGCCACTTCTATGTGAAAGTGTCCCGGTTCTACGACGGGGTTGGCAGGCAAGGCTGTGGTGTATGTGGGAAGCACCTGGGTCAGGTCGATGAAATAGTATTTTCCGCTTTTAGCCCAGTTGTCCGGGTTTACGCCTTTGCCGAATTTCTCCGTTGCTACGGGAGATCCGGTCGAGCCGTCTTCGGGGTCGAACCAAAGTGTCCATTCGGTGCCTTCGAGTTCGTCGGTGCTTTGCACCACGATAGAAACCGGTTTGTCGTTGTCGTAACCGGCCTCGTTGATAAAGAATGTGTTTGAGGCAAAAGCGCACGTGGCGAGCGATGCCGTAAGGAGGGTTGGCTTGGAAAATTTTTTCATGGGGTTGAATATAATTTATGTGAGGGGAATTTCCAAACAAGTGTCAAAAAGATGTGCTTTGAATCAAAGCGAAAACGGGTTGGCTGTGTAACTTGATTTTAATTAAATACGCAAAATTTGCGTTAAATATGACTGGCAGGGTGATTGAGCCTATTCGGAAATAATCTTCTTGCTTTAGAAAAGGGGCCGCCCTTTGCCTATTTTGATGGGTTGTGAACTTCTCTAAGTGCTTGGTATTGGCTGAATTATTTATATATTACGCTAAAAATGCGTTAAAAACGCTCTTTTTTGAACTGTTTCTTTGTGGGCTGTTGATTCTTCGGCTTTATTGAGTTACATTTGCTCGCGAAAACAAAAAAAGGATAGTCACTATGTACTACGAAAGCATCAAAGTTTTGGACTGCACCATCCGCGATGGTGGCTTGGTCAACAAGCACGACTTCTCCCTCGAATTTGTGCGTCGCCTTTACACCCTCCTGTCTGCCGCCGGTGTGGACTATATGGAAATGGGTTACAAGAACTCTCCGGATCTCTTTGACCCCAAGGAATACGGTCCGTGGAAGTTCTGCGATGACGATTTGCTCTGGAAGGTGAAAGACGGTATCGATTCCAAGATCAAGATGGCTGTGATGGCTGACGTTGGCCGCGTGAACATGGACGCCGTGAAGCCCGCCAGCGAAAGCCCGTATCAGATGTTCCGCGTGGCAAGCTACGTGAAGAACATCGACAAGGGTATCGAAATGGTGAACGCCTTCCACGACATGGGTTACGAAACCACCCTCAACATCATGGCCGTGAGCCGTGACCGTGGCCCGGAACTGGATGAAGCCCTGCACCAGGTGAACGAAGAATGCAAGGCCGACGTGCTTTACTTGGTGGACAGCTTCGGCGCATTCTACCAGGAAGACATCGATAAGGAAATTACCCGCTACCGCGGTATCGTAAAGGGCAAGAAATTTGGCTTCCATGGCCACAACAACCAGCAGCTGGCCTTCTCCAACACGATTCAGGCAATCATTGACCATGTGGATTACCTCGACGGTTCCGTGTCTGGCATGGGCCGCGGCGCCGGCAACTGCACCACCGAACTCTTGCTCGGATTCCTCAAGAACCCGAAGTACGACCTTCGTCCGGTGCTTGATGCCTACCAGGAACTGTTCTTGCCGCTTAAGGAAAAGTACGAATGGGGCTACATCATTCCGCAGATGATTACGGGTATGCTAAACCGTCACCCGCAAGATGCCATCGCCATCCGCAAGACCGAAGACAAGGACAACTACACCAAGTTCTATAATCATATGATGAATGACTAGGAGGCGAGCGTCGCAGGAACAAGCTTGCTTGTTCCTATGACCGAGCCGACGAGTCATGGGCTCGCGTAGCGAGACCAACGACTAATAAGCCTAGCATTGCGATAAACTATCCGGGTCTTAGGGCGGAGCCCTAGGAGAAGGGGTAGTGGAAAACGCAGCAGGGCTGCGATTGTAACGAGGGGGATTCTTCCCCCTTTGTTTTTTTACTAGCTTATACCTGTGCGCTACTTATTCCTGCTGATTGTACTTGTATTTGGGTTGTCTGTCTCGTTTGCGGCAGACGGCGTAGACTCGCTTGAATCAGAGAATAAGTTGTCCGAAATCAGCACGGTTCCCTTGCCGGGGCAGACCGCCTACATGGAACAGGGACTTTCGTTCGGGCTTGGCTTTGGCGTGTACGACCCGCTGGACGAATGCGACTGCATGGGCGCCTGGCAGGCACAGCTTGAGTACTTTTATAAAGATTGGATAAGCGGGGGAGTCAGTGCGCTCTTTTTCGGGGGCGACCTCGACCGCGACGCGATGATCGTTTACCAGCGGTACCGCCTGAATGTCAGGTTCCACATGGCGTCCGAAGAGTTCGACTTGTATGCTTCGCCGCTTCTGGGTTTTGAAAATACGAGTATCTCGGCGTTTAGAAAGCAGGTGCGCGGAAAGAAGACTGCCTCGGAACAGCGGCAGCATTACTGGTGGGATGACGATGCCGAAGATGACGAAGCCGATGTGGATTCCGTAGAAGTCAAAAATGACGACTGCCAAAAACTTTTTACGCTGGACGGTTTTTCTATCGGGCTTGCGCTGGGCGGCGGGTATGACCTGTCGGATTTGTTCGGCCTGACCGGCGAAGTTCATGTGGAATACAACTTTACCAAGGAATTCCTGCTGAACGTGGTTCCGGGGGTTGCCTTTAACCTGCGCGAAGTGTGGCCCTGGGCCAAGCGGACGCTCCGTTCGACCTGGATTTCGTTTGAAGTGGGGGCCCAAAAGGCCTTCAACAAGGATATTGACGGGTGGTCGAACACCTTTTTCCTGGGAATTCAGTTCGGGGCGTAGGGTAGACCTGCCTCCGAGGTTTGACACCTAAATCCCGATTTTCTATATTTGGTGCACCGATTTTTATCGGAACCCTCCCGGGGCCAATGTCGGTTTCCCGGGCGATAGACCAAAGGGACTCATTATATGAGACAATACGAAACGATGGTGATCATCGACGCTATGATCTCTGACGACGCTATCAAGGCCGAAATCGAGACTATCGCCGCCAACATCACCAAAGGCAACGGCGAAATCCTCCGCCGCGACGATTGGGGCAAGCGCAAGCTCGCTTACACCATCAAGAAGCGCCAGCATGGCTTTTACGTGATCTTCTACTACAAGGCTGAAGCCGCTACGGTCGCCTCTGTGGAAGCCGCTCTTAAGCTGAACGAAAACGTTCTCCGCTGGATGACTCTCGCTGATTATCCGATGAGCGAAATTGTTTATGACCAAACTCAGACCCAGTCCACCGAAGATATCATCCCGGTTGACGCAGAAGAAGGGGAGGCTGAATAATGGCTTTTGAAGATAAGAAGCAGGCAACCCGTATCCGCCGCAAGAAGACTTGCTGGTTCACGGAAAACAACATCAAGTTCATTGACTATAAGGACGAAAAGACTCTTCGTCGCTTTATCTCTGAACGTGGTAAGATCATTCCTCGCCGCATTTCTGGCACCTCCGCCAAGTATCAGCGTATGCTGAACGAAGCTATCAAGCGTGCCCGTCAGATGGCTATTCTCCCGTTCGTTTCGGACAGTCTGCGCTAAGGAGGAACTAGACTATGGAAATTATTCTTAAGGCCAACGTTCCCCACTTGGGCAAGATGCTTGACGTCGTGAAGGTTAAGGACGGCTATGCCCGTAACTACCTCTTCCCGCGCAAGCTCGCTGTTCGTGCTACTAAGGAAGCCAAGCTCGAAATCGAAAACAACCGCGCTGCCGTTGAAGCTCAGTTCCAGAAGGAACTCGCTGCCGCTGGCGATGTAGCTGCTAAGCTTTCTCAGATTTCTGTTAACCTCGAACGCCGCGTTGTGGAAGGCGAACGTCTGTACGGTTCTGTGACCGCTTCTGACATCGCTGACGCCATCACCAAGCAGGGCGTTAAGGTTACCCGTGCTCAGGTTGCTCTCGAAGAACCGATCAAGCAGCTCGGTGTTTACACCGTGACGATCAAGGTCTTCAGCGACGTTGAAGCTCAGGTCAAGGTTTGGGTGGTTGCAGAGAAGGCATAAGTCTTTTCTAAATCACTAGAAATCTTTCGGACCGCTCCTTCGGGGGCGGTTCTTTTTTTTTGCGTAAACTTTTTTAAGGCAGGCGCCGCCGGGCTTTTGACGTTTATAACAAAAAATGCGGACAAATGAATGACCGCATGCTGTTTAAATTTTGGTAGAAAATTACTTGTTGATGAACTGGGGAATGCCCTTGTACTTTTCCATGTTCTTCATGATGCTGGCCATTTCCCAGTCTTTCTCTTTGAAGCGGCGGCGGAGCAGGGCCACGAACACTTCCATGAGCATCAGGCAGTCGTAAACGGCGCGGTGCATCTTGTCGGATTCTATCTTCATGCTGATTTCGTCGCGGCGCTGGAACATGTTGGCCAAGATGCCGAGCTTGTGGGAACTGGCTTCAGGGAGGATCGCCTTGGAAATAGCGAGGGAGTCGATGACCGGGTTGCCGGGCACCAGCTGCGGGTTGTTCTTGTAGGCCACGCGCAAAAAGCTTGCGTCGAAGTTTGCGTTATGGGCGAGCAGAATAGAGCTCTGGCCGCAGAATTCGGTGAACTTCTTGATGGCGTCGCCAACGGCGGGGGCGTCTTGCACGTCGCTGTCGTAAATGTGGTTCACGGCAGAGGCTTCGGCCGGAATCATCATGTTCGGCTTTACGAAGGTTTCGAGTTCGCCGAGCAGCTTAGGCACGACTTTGCCGTTCTTGGTTTCGACGGTGAACTTGACGGCACCGATTTCAATGATTTCATCTTTCTGGTTGTTAAGACCTGTAGTTTCAAGGTCGAAGGCGACAAATTTCGGGGGCATTAAAATCACGATTCATTCCTTAGTTAATGAGTTATCACCTTGGTATATTTGCAGTCACAAAGATAATTTAATTTCGATGTCAATACGTGTCAGCGGCAGGGGCAAAACAAATTTATCCCATGTTTTTAGCGTGATGTGCGCGCCGTACCTGGCGCTGATTTGCCATAGGGGAGTGTTGCTTGTTTTGGAAAGCCAGAGCGAGCCTTTTTTGACTACGCCTGCCGGTCCGCGAGGGCCATCGAGAGCCATGCCTACAAAGCGGCCTTCGCGGAGCGGTGTAAGCAGGTGGCGTACGTTGGTGGCGCCGTGGGTGCTCGAACCGCGTGTGACACTGTAGCCGAGATTTTGTACGATGGTCGCGAAAAGGTCGCCGTCGCTGGACTCAGAAACGAGTGTGTGCACGCCCCAGTTTTTAAAGGCGGCGGCACTCGCGAGTAGATCTTGATGCCACACTCCAAGGATTCCCGGAGCAAACGACTCGGGCGTTTTGAGCCTGATGCGAAGGCTTTTAATCCAGAGGGTTACAAGAAATGCCTTGAACCTGACCTTGAAAGCGGGTTTAGCCATGCATAAAAGATAAAAAAATGCAAAAAATGCCCGGTTTGCCCTTGAAAAAGGGGATAAATTTACCTATATTGCGTTTCACTTTGGCGACGTACCCAAGTTGGTAAGGGGCGGCTCTGCAAAAGCCTTATTCATCAGTTCGAGTCTGATCGTTGCCTCTCAAAACTCCTTCTCACCCCGAGAAGGAGTTTTTTGATTCTGTTTATAATCGCTGTAGAATTGAGCGGTATTCGTGAGCAACAAAGCCCCTAGTATTAACTAGGGGCGGTTGCGACCTTTGGACACTTGGCCTTTTATACGACTCTTAGTGCTTTAGCACTTAGTGGAGTTATGCCCTTTGGGTAAGGCCTTAGTGTACATGGCCACCTTTAGGTGGGAGCGAGGCGATGTCACGTTTAATGAATGTTATAGAGCCGAATGGTCTATAGGATTTTTCCGGGGACGGCCACGGCCGCGTTTTACGGGAGTGCCGTCAGGCATCACGGTTGCTTCCGGGTGCTTTGCCTTAAAGAAGTTCTGAATCTTCTTGGCGCGTTCTTCGGCCTTTTGCTTGGCGAGGTCTGCTGCCGACACAATCACGGCCTTGGGCTTGTCGCCTCCCTTGATGCCAAATGATGCCTTGAGTACGCGGCCCGAGGCGGGCTTCGGGGTTTCCGAAATCATGGACTTGGGGGCGCTGTTCAAGGTCGCCTCTTTAAGCTTGTAGCTCGAAAAACTCGGGCTTTCTTGCGTGAAGGCGGTGCTCAGCATTTTCTGCTTTTCGGGCGGAAGTTCGCTCAATGCCGGGATTCCCGGAAGGGCGGTCTTGGGCTTGAAGTACAGGTCGCTTTGCTTGGGAATAGAGCCGAAAATCTCGTTGGCGATGTTCTGGGCTTCTTGGTATTCCTTCTGCTGCTTCTGGGCGAGGCGGTCTTTCTTGGAGGGCCTGGCGGCTCCGTTCTTGCGCTTGCCGCTGAAATCCTTCTTGATTCTTTCGGAATTCTGGATGATTTCTTCGTCGGTGAGGCCGCGGAGTTCCGGCGGAACTTCGATAATTTGGAGCGCAATGTTAGACAAATTCTGATCCATAAAACCCGATTTTTCGCCCTTTGAGGGCCTGTCAAGAGTGGAAAAAGTCATTTTATTGTAAAAAATGCGACCCAAATTTAAAAAAAATTGAAAAAAATGCTTGTCAAGACCTAGAAAAAAAATTTTTTTTGGACTATTTTTGTTATACATGCTTCGGTTTACTCAAGAAATATTACTTGCTCTCCGTGCTATCTCCAATGAAGAAGAAGCACATGAAATGTCTAAGAAGGCTCGAGAACAGTTCGATTTCCTTGGAATTCGCCTTGTTCCCCGCCGTGAGGTGACCTACCCCATATTCGACAAGTATCCTCCGAAAGATGGTGACGAATTGGTGGCTAGGGTTGAGGACATGTGGGCACAGCCGTATCGTGAAATCCAGTATGCGGCTTGCGACTACCTGTTCCGCCACAGAGTTCTGCTCGGTGGACAGCACCTTGCCTTCCTTAAAAAGTTAATCAAGACCCGTGCCTGGCGCGATACCGTCGATACGCTCGCCGCTTGCGTCCTGGGTGACTTGGCGCTCCGCCTCCCGGCGCTCCGTTCCAAGATTGCCTCCTGGATCCGCGACCCGAACGTGTGGGTGCGCCGCAGTGCGATCATTTTCCAGATTCAGTACAAGGATCGTACCGACTGGCCGCTGCTCAGACAGTTCTGCCTGACTTGCGCCAAGGACGACGATTACTACATCAGGAACGGTATCGGTCGTGCCCTTTCGGAATACGCCCGAATCAACCCGACCGAGGTTCGTCGCTTTGTGCAGGACAACACCTTTGCCGAGCAGACCGCCCAGGAAATCCTCCGTCTGATCTAAACGAATAAAGAAACATCTTTTAAGCAGCCTTCCTGTAAATCTTACGGGAAGGTTTTTTTTATGCAATTTCTTTCGTTGCCCATTTAAGATTTTTGTTGAAAAACTAAATTTACACCATGCGTTACGGTGACATTTCATTTTTCCAGAGCGGCGTGGCCGTTCCCCTCTTTAGCCTTTACAGCAAGCAGAGCATTGGTATCGGTGAATTCTTGGACCTGATTCCGTTTGCCCGCTGGACCGCTTTTTGTGATTTCAATATTATTCAGCTTTTGCCGGTGAACGACACGGGTGCCGAGTCGAGCCCCTATAGTGCTCGCAGCGCCTTTGCCTTGAACCCGGTGTTCATTAACGTGCAGTCTGTCGAAGGTTCTTCGGAATACGAAGACGAAATCCAGGCGGGCAAGGCCGATTTCGAAAAGTACGGCAAGATTGACTACTACAATATCTCGACTTGGAAGCGCTTGATTCTGCGCAAGATTTTTGACAACCGTTACGACGACCTGAAAAAAGACAAGGTGTTGCAGCGCTGGATCGACGACAATACTTGGGCAAAACCGTATTGCGTGTACTGCACCCTCAAGGCCCAGAACGATGAAAGAAGTTGGAAGGACTGGAAGAATTACCGCGATCCGACCGAAAAAGATATCGAGGCCCTCTGGAAAAAATTCCTGAAGGACAATCTGTTCCAGGCCTGGATGCAGTTCGAAGCCGAAAAGCAGTTCAGCGCTGCCGTAGCCGAAGTTTCTAAAATGGGAGTCCGCATCAAGGGTGACATTCCTATTCTGATTAACGAAGACAGTGCCGATGTGTGGGCCGACCGCAAGTACTTCTCGCTGGATGACCGCGCGGGCGCTCCTCCTGACATGTTCAGCTATACCGGCCAGAACTGGGGCTTCCCGACATACCGTTGGGACGTGATCGAAAAGGACAACTTTGTATGGTGGCGCCGTCGCCTGGCTCAGGCAAGCAAGTTCTACCATGCTTACCGTATTGACCACGTGCTTGGATTCTTCCGCATTTGGTCGATTCCGCAGCAAGAAGTGACTGGCATTCTGGGTTACTTTAACCCGTGCGTGCCGCTCACTTACGACAAGCTCGCTGCTGCAGGCTTTATGCGCGAAACGCTGGAATACCTGCGCCGCCCGAATTACGGCTTTGACCAGCTGCGCGAATTCCTGGGCGCCGATGCCGACCGCCTCGCTCCGGTTTGCTTTACCCAGCTCGAAGGTCATCCGGACCGCCTGATCCTCAAGCCGGAATACAGTTCCGAAAAGGCTATCCTTGGCATGAACGAACCGCAAGAGGTCAAGGACAAACTGCTCAAGGTTTACTGGAACCGCGTGTTTGTGCCCTCGGGCGACGAAAACAATTTCTACCCGTATTGGTACTGGTACAACGCACCGGTGCTCTTTACCTTGCCTGATTACGAACAGGAAAAGCTGCGTAACCTGATCAAGGAAAACGAGAATTCCCAGAATGGTTTGTGGGATGCCAATGCCACCAAGCTTTTGACGGTGCTTTCGCAGGAAACCGATATGTTGGTCTGCGCCGAAGATTTGGGTGCCGTGCCGCCTTGCGTGCCTGCCGTGCTCAAAAAGCTCAACATCCTGTCGCTGCGCATTGAACGCTGGGCCCGTAATTGGAATGCTCCGTATTCGCCGTACTACGAAATGGACGAATACCCGCGCCTGTCTGTGTGCGCCACGAGCTGCCACGATACTTCTAGCCTGCGTGGACTCTGGAAGGAACCTGATTTTGACCGCAACCTGTACTGGTCGCATGCACACCTGCCGGGCAATGCACCTGAAGAGGTGACGCCGTCGGTGGCCCGTGCGATTTTGAGCCACGTGTTTACGGCGAACAGCTTATTCTGCATTTTGCCGGTGCAAGACTACTTCGCCCTTTCGGCAAGCCTTTCCAAGTGCGCGCCCGAAGAAGAACGCGTGAACGTGCCGGGTACGGTGGGTGGCAAGAACTGGTGCTACCGCATGCCGTGTTCTGTGGAAGAACTGATGGATTACTCGTCGCTTGCCTCTGAAATCCGCATGCTCGTGGATGTGCGCAAGCGCCGCCCGATGTGGAATATCTAGGATGTTCGCTCCTGCTTGGGTTAAAGACGCGATCTTTTATCAGATTTTTCCGGACCGGTTTTGCCGTTCGGGGCGTTACCATGCAGTAGGCAAGTTCGTGGAGTGGGGGAGCAAGCCCACTCGCGAAAACATGTTCGGCGGGAACCTCGCGGGCATCGAAGACAAGCTGGAATACATTGCGGGCTTGGGTGTCAACGCGATTTACCTGTGCCCGATTTTCAAGAGCAATTCGAATCATCGTTACCACACGGTAGACTACTTCGAGATTGACCCGGTGCTCGGCACGCTCGAAGATTTTGATCGCTTGGTCAAGAAGGCGCACAAGCTAAAGCTGCGCGTGATTCTGGATGGCGTGTTCAACCATTGCTCCCGCGGATTCTTCCAGTTCAATAGCCTCATGGAATTGGGCGAGCATTCGCCGTATGTGGACTGGTTCCATGTGAAGGGCTGGCCGCTGAACGCCTATACCGACAAACCCAATTACGAATGCTGGTGGAACTTTCCGGCGCTCCCGAAGTTCAATACGGACTGTCCCGATGTGCGCGAATACCTTTTCTCGGTTGGCGAGTACTGGATGAAGCGCGGCATTGACGGCTGGCGCCTCGATGTTCCGAATGAAATTGACGACGATAGCTTTTGGCAGGAATTCCGCCGCCGCGTAAAGGCGGTGAATCCGGATGCCTACATTGTGGGCGAGATTTGGGATGACCCGATTCGCTGGCTGAAGGGCGACCAATTTGATGGCGTGATGAATTACATGTTCCGCAAGGCGGCGATGCAGTTCCTGTTCGACGAAAATCCGATTTCGATCAAGGAGTTTGGCGAACGTATGAGTCGCGCATTCCCTGAAGGTCGCGGCGATATTCCCATGAACCTGCTCGGGAGCCACGATACCACGCGCCTGATGTCGCAACCTTGCGCAAGCCTTGAACGAATCAAGCTCGCGTATGCGATCCTGTTCTTCTTGCCGGGTGCACCGTGTATTTATTATGGCGAAGAACTTTCGATGAAGGGCGGCAAGGATCCTGACAACCGCCGTAGCGTACCGTGGAGCAAGCTGGCCGAGATGCAGGCCAAGCCGTTATACGAGTTTATTAAACAAATGATTGCACTCCGCAACAAGAATGCGGTGCTTCGCGACGGCACGCTCGAAATCCGCTCTGCTGACAACGGATTTGCCATCGAGCGTACCCTCGGTAAAAAGACGATGACGCTCGTTGTGCTGCAAGACGGCACTGATTTTAAATTCAACATTGTTTGAAATATTCCTTTTTTCATGCATCAAAGGAGGTGCCGGGTCTGAGCCCGGCATGACAGTGGGCTGGAGTTTTCTCCAATTTAAAAGAAAAACTCTTCTTTTCGACGAAAAAAGGAGATCTCGGCTCAAGGCCGGGAAGACATGATGGCACAACTTTTTCTATCTTTGCGCGCAAAACTTACTGAATAATGCCTTATAGGGATTACAAATGAATAAGAAAAAATTCGGCATGCGAGAACTGATTATTCTCCTAGTCATTGTTTTGTCGGCCTACACGGTATGGCCTTCTATCCAGGTTCACACCAAGAAGGGCGAAGAAAAGCAGACCTTCCTCAAGGAAAATCCGAAGATTGGATCCAAGTCCATTAACTTCGGTTTGGACCTTGCTGGCGGTACGGCCATTACGCTCGAAATCGACAAGTCGAACGTCAAGGGCGACGATATCAAGGACATTCAGGAACAGTCCCTCGAAATCATCCGTAACCGCGTTGACCAGTACGGTCTTTCTGAACCGCAGATTTCTCCGTCCGGCGACGACCGAATCGTGGTTGAACTGGCAGGCGTGGATGACTCCACTGCAAAGGCTCTCGTGGGTTCGACCGCTAAGCTCGAATTCAAGATCCTGGCCGAAGCTGAAAAGTTTACGCAGGTTGTTGGCCTCATCGACCAGTACCTGACCCGCCAGACGACCGATATCGTGGCTGACTCCGCCGCAACGGATTCTACCGCCAAGGATTCTTCGGTCGCTAAGGTTGATTCCGCCAAGGATACGACTAAGGCCCTTTCCGATGACGAATTGCTCGGTAAGGCTCCTGCCGCTGAAGTCGCTGCTACCGATTCCGCCAAGGATTCTGCTGCAGTCGAGGCTCAACCGGCATCTGAGGTCGGCGTTGCCCTTTCCGCTTACTACATGAGCTTTGGTAACGGTGGCTTTATCGCTGAAGAAAATGTCGAAAAGGTCAAGAAGCTCCTCGCCACCGAAGGTGTGCAGAAGCTGATTCCGCGCGATGTTGCTTTCGCTTTCGGCAGCGGTCTCGAACCGGTGCAGCGTGATTCCAAGATCAAGGCCAAGCGTCTTTACCTCCTCAAGCGCCGCGCTGAAATGGCCGGTGACGATGTGGTCGATGCCCGTCCGTACCGCGTGTCTGACGGTGTGAGCGCCGGTGAAGTGGCTGTGAGCCTCAAGTTCGGTGGTATCGGTCCGAAAAAGTTCTCTGCTGTGACTGCCGCAAACATTGGCAAGCAGATGGCTATCGTGCTCGACAACCAGGTGATTTCTGCTCCGGTGATCCGCGACCGTATCCCGAACGGCGAAGCCCAGATTACGGGTCTCGACGACATGGCTGAAGCTAACCGCCTCTCCGTGGTGCTCCGCGCTGGTGCCCTGAAGGCCCCGATGAAGATTATTGAAAGCCGTAGCGTGGGTGCAACCCTCGGTGAAGAAAACATTGTGCAGGGCTTCGGTTCCGGTGCTATCGGTCTTATCCTCTGCTTGGTGTTCATGGTTGCTTACTACCGCCTCGGTGGTTTGATTGCAAGCTTCGGTATGGTGATCAACACTTTGGTGACCGCCGCCGTGATGTCTGTGTTTAACGCTACGTTGACCTTGCCGGGTATCGCAGGCTTCATCCTCGTGGTCGGTATGTCTCTCGACGCCAACGTGATTATTTACGAACGTATCCGTGAAGAACTCAAGAACGGCCTGACCGCCCGCGCCGCTGTGGCCAAGGGTTACGAACGCGCCTTCGGTGCCATCTTGGACTCCAACTTGACCACCGTGCTTACCGGCCTTATCCTTTATAAGATTGGTACCGGTTCTGTGAAGGGTTTCGGTCTTACTCTTACGATTGGTATTTTGACCTCCTTGTTCTGCGCTATCACGGTGACCCGCTCCATCTTGGATTGGAAGCTTGCTAAGCGCGACGCTACGACCCTTTCTATCGGTGGCGGCTTCAAGGCTATCAACGAAGCTAACCTCCAGATCATTCCGAACCGCCGTCGTTTCGGCCTCGTTTCCTTGATCCTCATTGTTGCTTCTATCGCCTTCATCGCTATCAAGGGCTTTGACTTCAGCATCGATTTCACTGGTGGTCAGGTTTATACCGTGCAGTACCAGGATAGCGAAAAGCATGAAAAGGATTTGAGCAAGGCTCTCTCTGCCGCCGGCATCTCTGGCACGAAGGTCCGTACCCTCGGTGGTACTTCTGCTAACTCTTACCAGATTAGCATGCGCGCCTCTGACGACGCCCAGTTCGAAGTTAAGATGGCTCAGGCCTTCGAAAAGGCCGGTCAGAAGTGCGAAATCGTCGCTAAGGACAATGTGGGTCCGACCATCGGTAAGGAACTCCGCTTCAACGCAATCCTTTCTGTGATTCTCGCATGGCTCGGCATTCTGATTTACGTGTGGTTCCGCTTCGGTAAGTTCGGTCTCGGCTTCGGTGTCGCTGCCGTGCTCGGCCTGGTGCACGATACCGTGATTACGCTCGGCTTCATCTCTGCCTTCGGTCTTTCCTTCGATGGCGCCTTGATTGCCTCGCTCCTCACCATGATCGGTTACTCTGTGAACGACACTATCGTGAACTTCGACCGTATTCGTGAAAACACTGCCGTGTATGGTTCCAGCAACTTCGCCGAAACCATCAACAAGTCTATGAACCAGTGCTTCAGCCGTACCATGGTGACCTCTCTCACGACCTTGTTCGTGTGCGTGATCCTCGCTGTGATGGGTGGTTCTTCCATCCGCGACTTCGGCTTGGTCCAGTGCTTCGGTATCCTTATCGGTACCTACTCTTCTGTGTGCATCTGCTCTCCGATCGTTCTGTGGTGGAGCAAGCGCTTCAAGAAGGGTGTGTAATTTAGCACTAAACTCAAAAAAAGCTTTAAAAAACCTCGGTTTTGCCGAGGTTTTTTCTATATTAGACCCCGTTCGATAAAGGGGGCTCCTATGCTCAAGAAGTACTACAAGATCGAATCGGGTCGCCTCGCTAGTGCCCCGAACGAAGACAGCGCCGACATCGTGATGATGGGTTCCTTGAGCCAAGAGCAACGTAGCGTGCTCGTTAAAGAGTACGAAATCACGGAACATACGATAGCCTCCGCATTCGACTCGGACGAACTTTCCCGTATCGAATACGACGACGACTTTACGACCATCGTGTTTAAGAAGCCGAAGAACTATTCCGCCAGCGACAACTTCCAGTTCCGCGTGGAATCTTTCGGTATCTTCATTTTTAAGGACTGGGTGCTTTTGCTGACCGACTCCGATATTCCGGTGATGGACGAAAAGCGCTTCTCCAAAATTGACAGCTTGAACACCTTTGTACTTCGTGTGTTGAGCTACGCTATTTTCCACTTTAACGAACACTTGAAGATTATCAACCGCATCAACGACGAGTTGGAACAGAAGCTGCGTACGGCCATGGAAAACAAGTACCTGCTTTCGATGTTCAGCTTGAATAAGGGCTTGATTTACTACGTGAGCGCCTTGAACAGCAACGACACGCTCCTGAAAAAGTTGCAGATTGGCCGCAGCCTGAACTGGAACGAAAACGAACGGGAACTGCTGGACGATATCGTGATTGAAAACCGTCAGAGCCTGCAGCAAGCTGAAATCTACGCCAACATTTTGACGTCCATGATGGATGCCCGCGCAAGCGTCATCAGCAACAACGTGAACACGCTGATGAAGAATTTGACCATCGTGACGATTTCTATTTCGCTCCCGACGTTCTTCGCTAGCTTGTTCGGTATGAACGTGAAGCTGCCCTTCGGTATGAATGGCGATGCGACGGTCGGTTCGCCCATGGCCTTCTGGTTGATTATTGCGGTGTGTATTCTCTCGGTGCTTGCGTTCCTCGCCTTCTGGATGCGGCGCAAGTAAAAAACTTGATATTCTGCACATTTGTTCACTAAAAAATAGACGGCTAGGCCGTCTTTTTCTATATTGCGCGGCATGACTAAGTCGATTGAAATCCGCGATGCGCATGAACATAACCTCCGCCATGTGAACCTTTCTATTCCCCGTGATTCGATTGTGGTGGTGACCGGCGTTTCGGGCTCGGGCAAGTCGAGTCTTGCGTTCGATACGGTGTTTCAGGAAGGCCAGCGCCGCTTTGTGGAGTCGCTCTCGGCGTATGCGCGCCAGTTCATTGGTCGCATGAAACACCCCGAGGTGGAAAGCGTGCGCGGCATTTCGCCGACGATTTCGATTGACCAGAAGACGGTGAACCGTAATCCGCGTTCGACGGTGGGTACGGTGGTAGAAATTTTGGACCATTACCGTTTGCTTTTTGCGCGCTTGGGCGTGCCGCATTGCCCTGATTGCGGGCGCGTGATCCAGGCACAGACGGTGGACCAGATTGTTGATAATTTGTATGTGAGCGACGAGGACAAGCAGATTACGGTGATGGCGCCGATTGTGCAGGAGCGCAAGGGTGAATACCGCAAGGAACTGGCCGAACTCAAGGAAAACGGCTTTGTGCGCGCCCGTGTGGACGGCACGATTTACCGCCTGGAAGATGTTCCCGCTCTCGTGCGTTACGAGAAGCATACCATCGAGGCGGTGATTGACCGCCTGACGCTTGAACGCAAGAACATGAGCCGTTTGCGCGAGGCGCTGGAAGGTGCGTTGAAGCTGACCGACGGAAAGCTCGTGAGTTTCTTGCTGGCTGCGGGTGGTTCGGGCAGGGATGGCGCCGGAGAGGGGAAGGAGGAATACCGCCTGCAGGGTACGCTGCTCGCTTGCCCGAAGTGTGGTATTTCTATTCCGGAATTGGAACCGCGATTCTTCAGCTTTAACGATCCGAAGGGCCGTTGCCCTGCCTGTAAGGGCATGGGCGAAAGCTACAAGTTCGATTTGGACTTGATTATCCCAGACAAGACGAAGTCTATCAAGGACGGCTGTATCGCGACCATCAAGAAAGATGATGGTACGTTGATTTTCAGCGATTTCGGTCGCCGCAACCTGCGTAACATTGCAAACGAGATGCATTTTTCGCTGGATACGCCGTGGAACAAGCTCAAGAAGGCGCAGCAGGATGCCGTATTGTACGGCACGCCGAGCGAATCGGAGCGCGGCATTATCCCGATTATGCAGGAACTGTGGGACATGTGGCACATTTTCCACTTCCGCAAGTACATGCAGATTGGCGTTTGCCCTGAATGCCATGGTACGCGAATTAACCGCACGGCGAATGCGGTCACGTTCCATGGTGTGAATCTGACCGAGATGACGGAATGGTCCGTCGAGAAGTCGGTGGAGTTCTTCAATAAAATTGACTTGTCCGAAAAGGAAAAGCGAATTGGCAAGGAAATTTTGAAGGAGATTCGCGGGCGACTTTCGTTCTTGAATGCGGTGGGGCTTGGCTACCTGAATATCAACCGCAAGGCGTCCACGCTTTCGGGCGGTGAAGCGCAACGAATTAGGCTTGCAAGTGCCGTGGGCGCCGGCCTGCAGGGTGTGCTTTACGTGCTTGACGAGCCGAGCATCGGGCTCCACCCCCGCGATAACGATAAGTTGCTCGGGATGTTGGAGCATTTGAGGGCGCAGGGCAACTCCCTGATTATCGTGGAACACGACGAAGATACCATGCGCCATGCGGACTGCGTGATTGACGTGGGGCCGGGTGCCGGCGTAGAGGGCGGTCGCGTGATTGCGGCGGGAACCGTCGAAGAACTGGAGAAGAATAAGGCTTCGCTGACGGGTGCTTATTTGAGCGGCCGCAAGGCGATTGAAATTCCTGCGACCCGCAAGAAGATTGACAAAAATACGCCGAAATTAAAGATTTGTGGTGCCGCCGAAAATAACCTCAAGAATATCGATGTGGAAATTCCGCTGGACGGTGCGCTGACGGTGGTGACGGGCGTTTCGGGCTCCGGCAAGAGTACGCTCATTAACCAGATTCTGCGCCGCGAATTGGCCCGTGTATTCTACAATTCTGAAGAACCGGTCGGCAAATTCGATCACCTGGAAGGCCTCGAGAATATCGACAAGGTGATTGAAATCGACCAGACGCCGATTGGCCGCACGCCGCGAAGCAACCCGGCGACCTATACCAAGATTTGGGACGATGTGCGCGACCTTTTCGCCAGCATGGAAGAAAGCAAGATTCGAGGTTACAGCAAGAGCCGTTTCAGCTTTAACGTGAAGGGCGGCCGCTGCGATGCCTGCGAAGGCGCGGGTGTGAAAATCGTGGACATGCATATTTTGCCGAGTGTGCAGGTGACTTGCGATGTGTGCGGCGGCAAGCGCTTTAATGATGCTACGCGCGAAGTCTATTATAAGGGCAAGAACGTTTCTGAAATTCTCGACTTGAGCATCGCCGATGCGGCAGAATTTTTCAAGGATATCCCGAAGATTGCGCAGCCGCTGAACTTGTTGGTGGAAGTGGGCCTCGGCTATTTGACTCTGGGGCAGCCTTCAACGACATTGAGCGGGGGAGAGGCGCAGCGTATCAAGATTGCTTCTGAATTGCGTCGACCGGGTACAGGCAAGACGCTTTACCTGCTCGACGAACCGACGACGGGCTTGCATTTTGAAGATATCCGCAAGCTCATGGATTGCCTGAATCGCCTGCGTAGTCTCGGTAACAGCGTCGTGATTATTGAACATAATCTGGATGTGATTAAGTGCGCTGACTGGATTATCGACTTGGGCCCGGATGCGGGTATTCATGGCGGTAAAATCATTGCGACGGGTACGCCGGAGCAGATTGCCAAATGCAAGAAGTCCGAGACGGGTAAGTACCTTGCGCCGGTGCTTGCGAAAAAGCATGGTGAAAATCATCACTTTGACCGTACGCTCAAAGGCGGCGAAGATTTGTCGCTGGATATTGAGGTGCATGGCGCCCGCAAGCATAACCTCAAGAACATTGATGTGACGATTCCGCGGCACAAGCTCACGGTAGTGACGGGTGTTTCGGGTTCCGGAAAATCGAGCCTCGCTTTCCATACGCTCTTTAGCGAAGGCCAGCGCCGCTTCGTTGAAACTTTAAGCACGTATGCCCGCCGATTCCTCGGACGTCCTGACCACGGAAGCATCGATTCCATTTCGGGCCTCGCGCCGGCAATTGCCATC